>JBGTCW010000265.1:0-7146 GCA_041748635.1 Ilumatobacteraceae bacterium
ACATTACTGCAGTCGGCCACATTGACACTTCACGGACAAAAGAATGGGACGACGCCGGGATTCAAACGGATCGCTTGTCGATCTCGGCCAGGACCTCGCCGATGATGCTCGTCGTCGTGTGTGGCGGAAGTGCCTCTCCACCTTCGGCGTCGGCGACCTCGTCATCGTGTCGACCTGGTGCAACGGGCACGGTCAGGGATCCATCGTCATGTCGGGTGATGCTCATGATTCAGGCGGCACCCCTTCCAGCCGATCGACGACCCGATCGCGCCTGGGTCGGCGAGCGAGTCGATTGTCGTCCTCGACGAGAGATGTGCTGACTCCGTCTTGGTTCCTGGCACGATGGGGTCATGGCAGACCTCTCGACTCGCGCTCAGCAACTGCTCGATCTTCATCATTCCGGCACCACGCTGGTGCTCCCGACAGTGTGGGACGCATGGTCGGCCAACGCGGTCGTCGCCGCCGGATTTCCCGCGCTGACGATCGGCAGCCACCCACTTGCAGATTCGCGCGGGCAGGGCGACAACGAGGCAATGTCCCTCGCCGACGCCCTCGACGGAATCCGCCGCATCACCGCCGCAGTCGACGTGCCCGTGAGCGCCGACTTGGAGTCCGGCTACGACACCGCCGCTGCCGAACTCGTCGAGAGGATCCTCGACGCCGGCGCCGTCGGCATCAACATCGAAGACACCGTCCACAGCGAGAAGCGTCTGCGCTCAGCGGCCGAGCACGCCGACTACATCGGAGCACTTCGGTCTGCAGCGGACGCCGCCGGAGTTCCACTCGTGATCAACGCCCGCACCGACGCCTTTCTCGGGCGAACCGAGGTGTTCGACGACCCGCTCGCCGAAGCGATCCGTCGCCTGCGGGCGTGCGAGGAAGCCGGCGCCCGATGCGTCTACCCCGTCAAGGCACCCGATGCCGACGCTGTGCGGACGCTGCTCGACGAGCTCACGGGACCGGTCAATATCATCGCCCACCCCGTCGACGGCTCGGCTGCCGGCTCCCTCGACGACCTGCGCGCCATGGGCGTGCACCGGGTCTCGTTCGGACCGTTGCTCCAGATGACACTGGCCAAGTCGATCACCGATCTCGTCACGCCCTGGATCAACTGACCTCGCTTCCCCTCCGCGGCGTCACTCGCGGCGGGAGTACTTGGCGGGTCGACGGCCGTGTTCGTCGACCAGGTCGAACTCGTCACCCAGGTCCTCGACCCATTGGATCGAACCCGACCGTTGCATCAGGTCGGGCGACGACGCCAACGCGGCGACGCTGCGGCCGACGACGAGTGGGGTCTGGGCGCCTTCCATGTCGGTGTCGCGTTTGCCGGACCACTCGACGATGAACTCGGTCGACACCGTGCCGGGGTAGATCGTGACGACGGCGATCCCCTTCGGTTCGAGCTCGATCGCCATGTCGGCGCCGAGGCGGTCGAGCCCGGCCTTGCCGGCACCGTACGACGAGCTGAAGTGATAGCTCTGCCCGCCCGGCGACGAGATGTTGCAGATGAACCCACCGGGTCCGGCCTCGAACAGCAACGGCGCAGCGTGCCACGACGCGACGTAGTGAGCACGCAGCCCGATGCCGACCTGGTCGTCCCAGATCGAGACCGGGTGGTCCCAGAAGCCACCGCCCCACGCCGGTGGATCGGGGATCTTGTAGACGTTGTTGACCAGGATGTCGAGCTTGCCGTGATCGGCCCGGACCCGCTCGAACAATGCGGCGATCTGCGCGTCGTCGCCGTGATCAGTCTGCACGGCGACACCGCGCCCACCGGCCTCGTCAACCAACGCGGCCGTTCGGTCGATCGTGAGCTCGCCGTCGCCGGTGCTGCGACCGGTGACGTACACCGTGGCTCCCTGCTCGCCGAGCGCGACCGCCGTTCCGCGACCGATGCCGCGACTCGAACCGGTGACGACGGCAATCTTGCCGTCCAGTGGACCGGCCATCAGGCTGCCCCAGCGGGGACGATGTCGATGTCGAGTCGGGTGAGGCCGCGCAGCAGGAAGCTCGGGAAGTACTCGAACTCGTTCGACTCCGACAGCGAGAAGCTCTCGAGCCGGCTCGACAACTCCTCGAGCGCCACCTTGCCCTCCAAACGCGAGAGCGCCGCACCGAGGCAGAAGTGGATGCCCTTGCCGAAGGCGAGGTGATCGCGCAGGTTGTCCCGATCCGGATCGAAGCCGTCGGGATCGGCGTACAACTCCTCGTCGCGATTCGCCGACGCGAACACGATCACGAGGCGTGCGCCTTCGGGGATGTGCACACCGCCGAGCTCGTGATCCTTCGTGGCGATGCGGAACATGCCCTGGGTCGGTGTCGACAGCCGCAACGCCTCCTCGACGACCTTGCCTGCCCGTGAGGGATCCTTCTTCAGCGCCACCCACTCGTCGGGGTTCTCGGCGAGCAGTCGCATCGTCTCGGTCAGCAACTTCGTCGTCGTCTCGTTGCCGGCAACGAGCAGCTGCTGGATGATGCTGAGCATCTCGGGCACGTCGAGCGGGCGCTTGTCGGTGACGTCCGGATCGTCAGCGTCGACCCGAGCGTTGAGCAGGTTGGTGAGCAGGTCGTCCTGCGGCTCCGTACGCCGACGGTCGAGTTCGGCGGCGAAGTAGTGCTGGAACTCGTTGACGCCGCGCTCGGCTTCGAGCCGCTGGTCGAGCGAGATGTTGGTCCCGATGCCGGCGATCGAGTCGTCGGACCACCGCTTGAAGTCGGCCAGGCGAGAGTCCGGCACGTTGAGCGCGTGGGCGATCACCTCGACCGGCAATGGCACGCCGAACTCCTCGACGAACTCGATGCTCCCTGCGTCGATCCACGAATCGATCAACCGGATGGTGATCGAACGAATCACCGGTTCGAGTTCCGCGATCACCTTCGGCGTGAACGCCTTCGACACCAGTCGCCGGTAGCGGGTGTGGTCCGGCATGTCGGCGGTGAGCATCGTCGGCACACGCGGGTAGCCGTCGGCCATCACCTCGGCCATCTTCGCCCGCGCATCCGGCGGCAGCGGCATGCTCGCCCCGCCGAACAGCGACGAGTACGTCGCCGGGTCGCGCAGCACCTGCATCACCATGTCGTGGTTGGTGACGAGGTACATCCCGACCGACTCGATCAGCATCACCGGCTGTTCCTCGCGCATCTGCGCGTAGTGCGGGAACGGGCACTGGATGGCGGCCGGATCGAACGGGTTGAAGGTGGTGGCGAGGTCGGTCATCGGTGGCTCCTTGGCAGGCGGATGGTGGACGGTCGGGTCGAGGTACAGGTCACAGCTCGGAGAGCACGTTCTTGAGTGTCGGCAGTTCCATGCCGCGGGCCATGATCTCGTCCATGCCGCCCACCACCCCGGTGATGTTGGCGAGCACGACGTGTTCGAGCCCGTTGCGGGCGTAGCCCTCGAACTGGGTGGCCAGCTCTTCGACGTTGCCGACGAAGAGCACTTCGCAGACCATTTCGAACGGGATGGTCGAGGCGAGGTCGCGCAGGTCATTGGCGTCGAGGTCGTGGATGATCACGTCGACGAAGCCCTTCGAGTCGTTGCCGAGCGGGTGCTGGAGGCCGTGTGCCTCCCACATGTGGCCCATGGCGAACAGGCCGAACAACTTGCCGAGCGGCTCACGTTCGAACATCTCCGCCGCAGCGTCACGGCTCTCGGCGAACAGCACGAACGGCAGCAGCGAACTGACCGGCGCCGGCCTGCCGGCAGCCGCGGCGTGCTCGGCGATGATCGCACGCTTCTCGCCGTACTCGTCGGGCTTCATCCACCACGCCGGGATCCAACCGTCGCCGTACTCGCCGGTCAGGCGCAGCATCCGTGGCCCGTGGCCCGCGACCCACACGGGTGGGCTTCCTCGACCTTCGGCCTGCAGCGGCAGACCCATGCGTCCCACTCCCCCGTCGGCCATCACTCCGTGGTCGAGCAGCGACCGCAGATCGCGCAGCACGCCTTCGAGGATCGCCACGGGCGTGTCGAACGGATAGCCGAACGGCAGCAGACTCTCGGCCTCACCCGACCCGATCCCGAGGATGAAGCCGCCCGGGTTGAGGTCGTTGAGCGTCAACGCCGTCCGAGCCAGATCCGCAGCGCCGCGACGGGTCGCATCGGTCACCGAGATGCCGAACGGCTTGTCGGTCATCGTGCCGACGACGGCGCCATAACAGAAGGGGTCGTAGAACGCATCGGGGTCGGCCGCCAGATCTGACAACGGGATCTCGCTCCACAAGTCGGGATGGAACACCCCGAGGATGTGATCGGGCGACCAGTACGAGTCGAATCCGACCTGTTCGTACACCTCCAGCATCTGAGCGGTGCTCCCGAACGGGAACTGCGACGGGAGGTTGATTCCGACCTTCATGTGTTGTTGTCCATTTCCGTGATGTCTGGTGGCTGCGATTGGCGTGAGAGATCAGGTGCCGGCGAGGCGTTCGACGATCGGTACGACCGACGCGCCCGCTGACGCACCGAAGGTGACGTAGGAGATCCCGTAGGTCTCGCGTCGCTCGATGAGCTGATCGCAGATCGAGTCGACCGAGCCGATCAGCGCGTGCGGGTGTTCGGCGAACTGTTCGGGTGCGAGTGCGAACATCGGGGCCATCTTCTCGAGCGTCGCCTCGCGCTGGTCGGTGACGACGGTGAAGTACGCACCGATCTCGATCTCGATGTCGTCGAAGCGGTCGCCGGCACCCGCTCGGATCCAGTCGATCTTCTGGGCCGTCAGCTCGGCGGTGCTGCTGCCGACGCCGGCCGGGCCGATCTTGCCGGAGCTGTTGTCGAAGTTGAGGCTCACGATGTCGGCTTCGCGCCCGGCGATGCCGAGCACCCGCTTGGCGCCGCCGCCGATCATGACCGGTGGTGTCCCGTTGGTCGGCTTCGGCACGCCCTCGAACCCCGAGGCGTGCACGTGCGTACCGTCGACCTCGACGAGGCCGTCGCCGAAGTGAGCACGCAGCAGCGTGATCGTCTCTTCGAGTCGATCGAGGCGCACACCGGCGCGATCCCAGGCGACGCCCATCGCTTCGTACTCGCCCTGGAGCCACCCGGCGCCGAGGCCGAGTTCGAGACGGCCCTCCGAGAAGAATTCGAGCGTGGCCATCTCCTTCGCGAACATCACCGGCTGGCGATAGTCGACGCAGAACACACGCGCCCCGATGTTGATCGTGCTCGTCGCCTCGATCGCCACCGCCATGGCGGGAACGGCGGCGACGTCCTGCACGGGATGGTTCGTGGCGCTGAGCGCCGGCCCCGGACCGATGACGTGATCGGCGACGCTGAACGTGCTGAACCCGGACGCCTCGGCCCGCCGGGCCTGCTCGCGCCAGTCGGCGGGCGACGTCGCGGCGTAGCTCTGCACCCCGAACCGGAACGGACGCGTCATGCGCCCACCTCGTCGATGTCGTCGATCGGTCGTCTGGTCATCGTGCCCCCACAGCGGTTGATGCGCGGACGGCCGTCCGCTGACATGGGAAACTAGCCGACGAGTTAGTTTACGGACGTACGGAAACTACGCAGAAGCGATGGAGGCCTCTGATGGCATCACCCTCTCCCACCACGCCGGGCATGCAGACGAAGTCGACGTTCTGCCGGGTCTGCCACGCGAGCTGCCCGATGGAGGCCGACGTCGTCGACAACCGCGTCGTGGCGGTCCGCGGCGTGATGGACGACCCGCTGTTCGAGGGCTACACGTGCATCAAGGGCCGCCAGATCCCCGACCAGATGGCCGACCCAAACCGCCTCCGCGCTCCCCTGCGTCGCCGTCCTGACGGCACCTTCGAAGAGGTCACCAGCCCTGACGCGCTCGACGAGATCGCCGCCGAACTCCGGCGCATCATCGACACCTACGGCCCTCGTGCGGTCGCCTCGTACACCGGCACCGGGGGCTACCAGAACTCGGTGGCGGTCGGCGCCGCCCGCGCGTTCCACCAGGGCATCGACTCTGTGTCGTTCTACACCTCTGTCACCATCGACCAGCCGGCCAAGGGCCTCGCGATGTATCGCCTCGGCGGTTGGGAGGCGGGCTATCACAGCTTCACCGACTCCGACGTCCACATGGCCATCGGGTACAACTCGATGGTCTCGTCGTACGCGCCGCTGGGCGGGCTGCAGGGCACCAACCCGTTCGTCGTGATGCGCCGCCGCAAGGCCGAGGGCATGAAGCTCATCGTGATCGATCCGCGTCGCACCGAACTCGCATCGTTCGCCGACATCCACCTGCAGATCCGGCCGGGCGAAGACCCGACTCTGCTCGCCGGGATGATCCGCATCGTGCTCGAGGAAGACCTGATCGACCACGAGTTCTGCGACCGCTGGATGAGCCAGCTCGACGAGTTGGCCGCCGCGGTCGACGGGTTCACGCTCGACGTGGTCGCCGAACGCTGCCAACTCGACGCCGACGACGTGCTGGCAGCCGCCCGCATGTTCGCCGCTGGCCCCAAGGGCATCGCCGGTACCGGCACCGGGCCGAACATGGCCGAACACTCGAGCCTCACCGAGCACCTCACCGTCGTGCTCAACACGATCCTCGGGCGGGTCAACCGCGAAGGTGACGTGTTGGAGAACGGGCTCCTGCTCTATCCGGAGATGCCGGTACGGGCGCAGGTGACTCCCCCACGGGCGCCGACCAGCGGCCCGCCGTCGCGGATCCGTGGACTGCGCGGCTATCGCGGCGAGATGCCCACCGCTGCGCTCGCCGAGGAGATCCTCACCCCTGGCGACGGGCGCATCCGGGCACTGATCGTGAGCGGCGGCAACCCGGCCGTTGCGTTCCCCGACCAGGAACTCACGCTGAAGGCGCTCGCTGACCTCGAACTGCTCGTCGTGATCGACTACCGGATGACGCCCACCGCCGAGCACGCCGACTACGTGATCGCGCCGACGTTGCCGCTCGAACGCGCGGATGTCCCCCACCTGATGGACCGCTGGTTCCGCCAGCCCTACACCAACTACACCGAACCGGTGCTCGAACGCGACGGTGACGTCCTCAACGAGTGGGAGGTGTTCTGGGAGCTGGCGTCGCGACTCGGCAGCGAACTGCCGCTGCCGGGCGGCTCGCCGGACATGACCGTGCGTCCGAACACCGACGAGATCATCGATCGCACCTACCACGGATCGCGGATGCCGCTCGACGAGGTGCGCGCCAACCTGCGCAC
>JBGTCW010000266.1:0-6015 GCA_041748635.1 Ilumatobacteraceae bacterium
GACCGAGCCCGATCTACCAACGGTCGTTGAACCACCGAGCGCCGTCGGGCCCTGGTCGCCGTCGTTCGACGAGGCCGACGATCTCGACGGGCTCCTCGCCGCTCGCAGTCCGCTGCTGTCGCGGGCGTTCCGCACCGCTGACCGTCCCGGCGACTGACGGTCGCCGGCCACGCGCAAGATGCAGATCGAGCGTCACACTCTGGTGCCTGGTTCGCCCGAGCGGGCCTTCGCGCTCGTCGACGACCTGTCGGCGTATCCGGCATGGATGGACCTCGTCCACGACGTCGACGAGGTCGCCGCAGCCGGAGACGATCGAGCGTGGGAGGTCGAGCTGCAGGCCCAGGTCGGACCGTTCGCCCGCTCGAAGCGCCTGCGCATGGTGCGCGTGGTCCACGACCCGCCGCGCCAGGTGGTCTTCGAACGCGCCGAGGTCGACGGTCGACGGCACTCGCCGTGGATCCTCGCCGCATCGCTCACTCCCGGCTCGACCCCAGAGGGCGGTACGAATCTGACGATGTCGTTGACCTACGGCGGAAGTCTGTGGACCGGAGCGGTGCTGCAACGCGTGCTCGACGACCACGTCGAACGCGGCGCAGCAGCCTTGCGCGACCTGCTCGCCGCCGCCGGTTGACCCCGAGCGCCCACCCCAACCCCGTTCGCGTTGCACTCCGGACGGCCCGCCCCATCCAGATCGTCACGTGAACGGGTGGTGGTCCCGGATGACCGCCCCGTCCGGATCGTCACGTGAACGTGTGGTTCGGGTCAAGGTGGGGGGACGTTGTGCCGATTCATCTCATGTCGATGCCCACTACCATCACGCCCATCTCCAACTCGCTGGACGCTCAGTCGCGCGGCTCCAACCGGCGCCGTCGGTTGCTCGCGCGCGTGCTGGTGGCGGCGCTGCTGATCGCGCCGACGGTGGTGGCGTTCGCATCGGCACTCGACCCGATCAACGCAGCTGCGCAGACGAGCGACGACGCAGCACAGCAAGCGGCGCGCGAGATCCAAGCCGCGCGCGACCGCGCCAACGCAGCCGCTGATGCGTATTTCCAAGCACAGTCCGATCTCGAGGTGCTCGAAGACGAGGCCCGTTCCACCGAACGCGAGGCGGAGGTCATCGCCCAGCGCGTCGAGAAGCTCCGGCGCGACGTGCAATCGCTGGCGATCGCGCGATTCGCGACGAGTGGCGCCCAAGGCATCCCATTGCTCACCGGCCTGCAGGCGCCGAAGGATCAGGTGCAGGCCGAAGTACTCGTCAACGTCGTGACCAACGCCGGCAGCAGCTCGATCGACGAGTTCGAGGCGGCGCGCAAGGAACTGGCGGAGGCCCGAGCGGAACTCGATCGGCAGCGAGATGCGATCGAGGACCAGCAGGAACTCTTCGGTCAACTCCAGGACGAAGCCGAAGCAGAGGTGAAGCGCCTGCGCGAGATCGAGGAGCAGCGACTGACCGACGAAGCCGTCCGGCGGGCGCTCGCGGAACAGCAGGCGGCGTACCTGGCCAAGCTCGAAGAGGTCGAACTGCGCACCGCCGCAGCGGCAGCGCGTGCACAGCCGAACCCCGGCATCGCCGCAGCACAGGAGGCCGCAACCGCCGCCGAAGCTGCGGCCGCCGATCCGAACTTCGACCCAGAGGCAGACCCGGCTCCCACCCCAGCTCCGGCATCATCGAACACCCCTCGCTCGACCGGCGCATCGGGCGGCACCAGCGGGGGCCGCACGGGCACGGGTGGAGCGGGCAGCGTTCCGATCGGGGTGGTCAACGGTGCGACCTACATCGACGCGATCGTGTGCCCGATGGACGGCTCCGCGTACGGCGACAGCTGGGGGGCGCCAAGGTCGGGCGGGCGAAGCCACGAGGGCGTCGACATGCTCGCCCCGATGGGCGCGCCGATCTACGCCGTCGTGAGCGGCACCGTCAACTTCCGCCAGAACCGCCTCGGCGGCAACGCTGTGTCGCTCAGCGGCGACAACGGCAACCGCTACTACTACGCACACCTGTCGGGCTACGAGGGTGTCAGCCGACGCGTCACGCAGGGTGACGTCATCGGCTACAACGGCGACACCGGCAATGCGACCGGCACACCGCACCTGCACTTCGAGATCCACCCCGGTGGCGGGCTGGCGGTCAACCCGACTCCGTCGGTGCGCGTGGCCGGCTGCTGACGAGTCGGATCGTCGCCCTAACGTGGCGGTGATGGGGTCCTCCGGCGTCGACACCGAACTCTCGTCGATGCTCGGGGATCTCCTCGACGGCGCCGAGATCCGCGACCTCCATCGCCTGTCCGGTGGGGCGTCGCGTGAGACCTGGCGGTTCACCGCCGATCACCGTGCACTGATCCTGCAACTCCAGCGGGCTGGCGACCTGCGCGACATGATGATCGAAGCCGGGGTCGTCCGCGAAGCTCGTCGCGGCGGTGTGCCGGTCCCCGAGCTCATCGACGCTCGACGGCGCGACGACGGTCTGGCGTTCATGGTGCTCGAAGCGATCGACGGCGAGACCATCGCCCGCAAGATCCTGCGCGACGACGAGTTCGCCTCAGCACGACCCCGGTTGGTTGCCGACCTTGCCGGCGCCCTGGCGAGGATCCACGCCCTCGACCCCGCCGAGACGACCGGGCTGGAGGCCACTGACCAGGTCGCTCACTACACCGATGCCCTCGACACCCTCGGCGAGCCGCACCCGGTGCTGGAACTGGTTCGTAACTGGCTCGTCGACACCCGTCCCGAGTCGCACCGCACGAGTGTGGTCCACGGCGACTTCCGCCTCGGCAATGTCATCGTCGGCCCCGATGGCCTGCGTGCGGTGATCGACTGGGAGCTCGCGCATCTCGGCGATCCCATGGAGGACCTCGGGTGGCTGTGCGTGAAGGCGTGGCGGTTCGGAGGGCGTCCACCGGTCGCAGGGCTCGGTGACTACGACGAACTGTTCACCGCCTACGAAGCTGCCGGTGGTCAACCGGTCGACCCCGCGGTCGTGCACTGGTGGGAGGTGCTCGGCACCTGGAAGTGGGCGATCATGTGCATCCTGCAGGCGAACGTGCACCTCAGCGGAGCGACCCGGAGCCACGAGCTCGCGGCGATCGGGCGCCGCGTGTGCGAGAACGAGCACGATCTGCTCGTGTCGCTGAACGGGAGGTGGTGATCATGGGTTCGCCACACGACGCTCCGAACGCCGCCGAACTGCTCGTCGCCGTGCGCGAGTGGATCCAGCGGGACCTGATCCCTGCGACCGACGGTCGGCTGCGTTTCCACGCTCGTGTGGCGTCGAACGTGCTCGCCATGGTCGAACGAGAGATCGCGCTCGGCGGAGCCCACGCAGCGGCCCACGAAGCACGGTTGCGCCGGCTCGGCGTGGCCGACGACGCCGAACTCGCCGCGGCGATACGCGACCGTCGCTTCGACGATCGATCCGACGAACTCCGCGAGCTGCTCGCCGACATGGTCGCCGACAAGCTCGCCGTCGCCAACCCGACCTACGACGACCACATGTGACGTTTGGTGTCTGACACCAATCGTTACATCTTGCGGGACAGGGTGACGGGCTGGCCGGCAGCGAGCTGGCCGCAGGCGGCATCGATGTCGGTGCCACGGTTTCGGCGCACCGTTGCGTTGGCGCCGAACTCGTCGAGCAGGTCACGGAACTCGCCGACGCGAGCGGCCGGCGTCCCCGTCGTCGGGTAGCCGGGCGTCGGGTTCAACGGAATGAGGTTCACGTGCGCATGCGGGCTCAGCCGTCGGCACAGTGCCGCCAGTTCCCGCGCATCGGACTCGCGGTCGTTGACGCCATCGATCATCGCCCACTCGAAGCTCACCCGACGGTGCTTCGCGTCGAGGTAGTCCTCACAGGCGTCGATCAGCGCAGCGATCGGGTAGCGGCGATTGATCGGCACGAGTTCGTCGCGCAGTGCGTCGTTGGCCGCGTGCAGCGACACCGCCAGGTTCACCGGCAGCGATCGTGACGCCAGCGAGCGGATCCCCGGGATGATCCCGACGGTCGAGATGGTGATGTGCCGCGCCGACAGTCCCAGATCACCGTGGAACCGCTCGGTCGCCGACCATACGGCATCGAGGTTGGCCATCGGCTCGCCCATGCCCATGAACACGATGTTGCTCACGCGTCGGTCGAGTTGCCTTGCGCGCTGGGAGGCACGAACCACTTGCTCGACGATCTCGCCGACGGTCAGGTGCCTGGTGAATCCCGCCTGGCCCGTGGCGCAGAACCCGCACGCCATCGCACACCCTGCCTGACTGCTGACACACACCGTCGCACGATCGGGGTACAGCATCAACACGGTCTCGATGTGACCACCACCATCGAGTTCCCACAGGAACTTCACCGTGTCGCCCCGATCGCTGACCGATTCGGTGACCGCGGTGAGAGCGGTCGGCAGCTCGGCGTCGAGTCGTGCCCGGAGCGCCTTGGGCAGGTTGGTGATGTCGGCCGGGTCGGCGAGCTGCGTGTAGAGCCCGTCCCACAACTGGTCGAGTCGGTATCGCGGTTCGCCGACGAGCGCCCCGCCGAGTTCGTCGCGGGTCAGGTCGTAGCGGGTTGCGGTCGCAGCGGGCACGGCGATGTCACCTCGACGTCGCCGTGGCGAGCGACGTGTAGTCGGCGATTCGGCCACGCACCACATCGAGGCTGGCGATCCAGAACGCTTCGTCGGTCACGTCGAGCCCGAATGCCTCGCCGAGTTCCTCGGCAGTGTCCATCCCCGCTCGTGACAGCAGGTTGTCGTATCCCGCCTGGAACCGCTCGGGGTCTTTGCGGTACTCGGCGAACAACCCGAGCCCGAACAGCAAGCCGTAGGTGTAGGGCCAGTTGTAGAAGTGTGATCCGTAGTAGTGCGGCTTCAGCAACCACATGTACGGATGCGCCGTCGACTGATCGATGCCGTCGCCGTACGCCTCGAGTTGCGCCGCCGTCATCATCTCGCACAACTCCGATGCGCTGAGGGTTCGCCTCGCACGCCGCGCGAACAGCTCGGTCTCGAACAGGAATCGAGAATGGATGTCGACGATCACCTGATTCGTGCCGACGAGGTCGACGTCGAGTTGGGCGAGGCGCTCGGCGCCGTCGAGTCGGGCGAGCCCGGCTTCGACGACGAGCGTCTCGCAGAAGATGCTCGCCGTCTCGGCAAGAGCCATTGGCAGCCGCCGTTGCAACGCTGTGCGATCGGCAAGTGTCGTGTTGTGGTAGGCGTGGCCGAGTTCGTGGGCGGCCGTCTGAGCCGCATCGGCACTTCCCGACCAGTTCAGCAACACCAGCGAGCGACCGTCGACGAATGGCATGCAGAATGCCCCACCGGCCTTGCCGCCACGGGGCGCAGCATCCATCCAGCGCTCATCGAGCGCCCGGTCGACGATGCTGGCGAGCTGTGGGCTGTAGTCGGCGAACGCGTCGCGCACGATCCGAATGCCCTCGTCCCACGAAATCTTTCCTGGCCCAACCGGCAACGGCGCGACGAGGTCGGCCCAGTGCAGGCCCGTGCCCGATGCACCACCCGCGACCGCGGCATGGTGCAGCGTTGCCTTGACACGCATCCAGCGGCGGAAGTCGCCAAGCGAATCACCGACCGCACGCTGCATTGCGTCGTACGTCTGCTGGCTGACGGCGTTGGCGAACAGCGAGGCGTCGAGCGGACTTTCCCAGCGGCGACGCTGGTTGACGACGTTGGCTTCGCCCTTGATGGCATTGAGCGCTGCTGCGCACGGGGTCGCCACGCGGGGCCATGCGTCCATCTCTGCGATGTAGGCGGCGCGCCGCACATCTGCATCGGAGTGCGTTGACAAACCCCGGATCGCCGGCATCGGCAGTTGCTCCCTCGTTCCGTCGGCGTAGGTGATCTCGGCCGAGAGCTGGGACGTGACGTCGCCCTGCAGGCGCGCCCATGCCGTCGAGCCGACGGTTGCCAGATCTGCATACAGGCCCTCTTCGGCCTCGGCCATCTGGTGTGCTGCCCGTTCGGCGAGGCGCATCAGCGGGCCGGCGTGCTCGGCCGCCTCATTGCTGAC
>JBGTCW010000267.1:0-4639 GCA_041748635.1 Ilumatobacteraceae bacterium
GCGTCGAACCCCATCGTGTGCAGCACGTTGTGGCCGGTCATCCGCTTGAAGCGGGCGAACACGTCGGTTCCGATGAACCCCAACGGGTGCCCGACGTGCAGGCCGGTGCCCGACGGGTACGGGAACATGTCGAGCACGAACAACTTCTCGCCGCGAGCCGCCGCCAACTCGGCGTCGCCGAGCGGCCCCGCGGTGTTCGGTGTCTCGAAGGTGTGGTGCTCGTCCCACCAGTCCTGCCAGTGCAACTCGATGCCCTGCGCGAGTTCCGCCGTGTACCGCTGCGGAGGCGTATCGGTGCTCGTGCCGGGGGGAGTGGTCGCGTCGCTCATACCGACGATCCAGCCTACGCAACGCGCTTCTCAGTCCCGCGTGTCACATTTGGTGTCTGACACCAAACGTTACATCGGGGGGTCGGTCGGCCAGGCGGTGTGGCCGCCGACGACGGTGCGCACGAGGTTGGCGTCGGCATCGAGGATCGTCAGGTCGGCTCGGGCGCCCACACGTAAGCGGCCGCGGTCGGTGAGCCCGAGCAGGTCGGCCGGTGTCGTGGTGACGGTGGCGATGGCGTCGACCAGGCTGCAGCCGGTCCAGGCGATCAGATTGCGAACGGCCTGGTCGAGAGCGAGTGCACTCCCTGCGAGCACCCCATCGGTGGTGCGCACACCGGTCGCGTCGGAGATGGTGTCGAACCCGGCCACCTGCCGTCGACCGTGGGGGAGACCGAGAGCGCCGACGGCGTCGGACACCAGCGACATCCGCGTGGGCCCGAGGACCTGCCACGCCAGACGGACGGCGACCGGATCGACGTGGATCCCGTCGGCGATGATGCCCGCCACGATCGTGTCGTCGCCCAGCACTGCGCCGATCGGTCCCGGTGCGCGGTGGTTGAAGGGAGCCATCGCGTTGAAGAGGTGCGTGATGTAGCTCAGACCGCGCGCTCGTGCCTGCGCTAGGTCGTCGGGGGTCATCGCCGTGTGCCCGGCCGACACGACGATCCCGCCGTCGACGAGGCGTTCGATGGCGTGCAGTGCGCCGGCGGTCTCCGGTGCCATGGTGACCAGCGCAACGACGCCCGACTCGATCCACCCGTCGATCTCTGCCGCCTCGAGTGCTGCAACGTGCTGGTAGGGGTGGGCGCCGAGATGCTCTGGCGAGATCATCGGCCCCTCGAAGTGCAGCCCGAGCGGGTCGGCGCACGCAGGTCCGTCCGAGTTCGCTCGCAGCGTTCGCATCGAGTCGACAGCAGCGCGTCGTGCATCGGACGGACAGGTGACGACCGTCGGGAGAAACGTGGTCACGCCGTACCGGGTGACGACGGAGGCAACCTCCGCGATCGCGGCGGGCGTGGAGGTGATGTCGTGGCCGCCAGCCCCGTTGCACTGCAGGTCGATGAAGCCCGGCGCGATGACCAGACCGGAGCAGTCGACCACGTCGGGCCGATCGCGATCTGTCAACGACCCTGAAGGATTTTCTCGACCGCGCATCACGACGGCGGTGACGATCCCGTCGGTGACCTCGATGTCGGCACGCACCAACGCCCCCTCGACGACGGCCCGCCCACCCGCAAACGTCGTGGTCAGCACGGCTGTCCGATGCAGCGCGGTGTCGACCGTTCGAACGTCGGTGCCCAACTCATGCTCCAGAGCCTGCTCGGTGAACTTCGACACGCCAAGTCGCAGCGGCGTACACGATGTGCCTGGCACATCGTGTACGTCGCCGTTCCTGGTCGAGCGGGGCGGAGCCAGTAGCGTTGAATCAATGAGCGACACCACTTCGCTGTCGACGATCGACCGTCTCGAAGCAGCCGCCGATTCCGGCACCGGCGTCACGTTCGTCGGCTCCTCGATGACCGGCGGCGGCGACCCCATTCGTGTCAGCTGGCGCGAAATTCACGACGACGCACGAGCGGTCGGCGCCGCGCTCCAGGCACGTGGGCTGGTTCCCGGCGATCACGTCGCGATACTCGGGCCGACGAGCCGCGAGCTGATGACGATCGTCCGCGGATGCTGGATGGCCGGTCTTGCCTCGATGGTGCTCCCGCTGCCGATGCGTATGGGTTCGCTCGATGTGTTCGTCGAGAGCACGCGGGGCCGGATCCGTCACGGCGACGCCAAGTTGGTGCTGATCGACGACCTGCTCGCCGACTTCTACGCGGCCGCCGACGGCGACCCGCCCATCGTGCCGATGAAGGCGGTGATGCCCGGCGCGGCGAACGTGCCGACCGGCGACGCGTTGGAGATCCCGCGTCACGATCCCGAACGTCTCGTGATCCTGCAGTACACGAGCGGCTCGACCAGCGAGCCCAAGGGCGTGATGATTCCCGACCGGGTGCTCAGCGCGAACATCGACGCACTGTGTGAGGCGGTGGAACTGGGCGACGACGAGTTCCTCGTCTCGTGGCTGCCGCTGTACCACGACATGGGGCTCGTCGGATTCCTGGCCATGCCGATGACCAAGGGCGTCGACCTGGCCCAAGCGGCGCCGCAGGACTTCCTCGCCCATCCCGCCAACTGGATGCAGTGGTTGTCGGACTACCGGGCGACGGCGACGGCGGGACCGAACTTCGCCTGGGTGTTGGCGACCCGAGCGCTCAAACGGATGAAGGACCTCGACCTGTCGAGGCTGACCGTGGCATTGTCGGGCGCGGAACCCGTCGACCCGAAGGCCGTGGATGCGTTCGTCGCCGAGGCTGGCCGCTTCGGGTTCACGCCCGGCGGCATGTTCCCGGCGTTCGGGATGGCCGAGGTGGCGATTGCGGGAACGTTCCCTCCTCGCCGTCGCGGGCTGGTCACCGACACCGTCGACCGCATCGTCCTCGAGACGCAGCGGGTCGCCAAGCCGGTCGAGGTCGACGACCCCGACGAGCACGGGCTCACGGCCCGCCAGCTCCCGCTGCTCGGCAAGGCCGTGCCCGGACTCGAGATGAAGGTCGTCGACCCGGAGACGTACGAAGAGCTCCCCGAGCGCCATGTCGGCGAGTTGCTGTTGCGTGGCACCTCGGTGACACCCGGCTACTACAAGCGGCCCGATGCGACCGCCGCGCTGTTCCACGACGGATGGCTGTGCACCGGCGACCTCGCGTACATCCTCGACGGTGAGCTGGTGCTGTGCGGGCGGATCAAGGACGTGATCATCGTCGGTGGTCGCAACGTGTTTCCCGAGGACATCGAGCGGGCGATCGGGCCGCTCGACGGCGTGCGTGCCGGCAACGTCATCGCGTTCGGCATGGAGGGATACAAGGGCAAGGAGAGCGTCGTTGTTGTCGCCGAGGTGCGCGTCAGCGACACGTCAGGTGGACTCGACGACATCCGCGAGCGGATCCACCACCGCACGCTCGAGGTGTGCGGCATCCCACCGCGCGACGTGATGCTCGTCACCCCCGGCACCCTGCCCAAGACGTCGAGCGGCAAGCTCCAGCGCGCCAAGTGCCGCGAGGAGTACCTCAACGAGGAACTCGCCCTCGTCGACTGAACGATCACGCCAGGGGTCAGACCCCAGGCGCGATCGTGACGTCAGGCGATCAGCGGCGACAGCGTCTGGCCGAGGAGTTCCACTCGGCCCTCGACGTGGCCGTTGGCGGGCATGTTGATGGTGAAGCCGTCGATGCCGGGCTGCAGTTGCTTCGCGAACTCCTCGCCGACCTTGTCGGGGTTGCCCCAGATGAAGTTGCCGAGCCAGACCTCACGCTCCTCGTCGGGCATCGACGCCAGGTCGATGCCGCGTCGCTCGAAGTAGGCGGCGAGATCGGACATCGCTTCCTCGGTGCTCGGCGCGATGCAGGCCGTCTTCTGCCACGACACGGTGATCTCCGAGCGATTCCGCCCGAGCCGCTCGCAGTGCTCGGCGAGCGCGTCGAGCTTGCGCTGCAGGTCGGCCGGCGGGCAGATGAGGTTCGATTCGTCGGCGTACTGGGCCACCATGCGGAGCGTCTTGCGCTCGCCGCCACCGCCGATCATGACGGGGATCCGACCGACGGGCGGCGGCTCGTTGATCGCGTCCTTCACGGTGTAACGACCACCCTCGAGCGACGGTCGTTCGCTGCGCAGCATCGGGATGATGATCTGCAGCGCCTCCTCCAGTTTCTCGAAACGGTCGGTGAACGTGCCGAACTCGATGCCGAATGCGTCGTGTTCGAGTTCGAACCACCCGGCGCCGATGCCCAGCTGCGCACGACCCTCCGACACGATGTCGAGCGTGGTCACGGTCTTGGCCAGGACGGCGGGGTTGCGGTAGGTGTTGCCCGTGACGAGCGAGCTCAGTCGTACCTTCTTGGTCTCGCGGGCGAGTGCCGACAACAGCGAGTAGCACTCGAGCATGAAGTTGTCCGGGTCGCCGAGCATGGGGAGTTGGTAGAAGTGGTCCATCACCAACACGGTGTCGAACCCGGAGGTGTCGGCTTCCTTTGCCTGGTAGGCCACAGCGTCGAAGAGGTCGGCGGGGCCGACCCCCGGATAGGTGAAGTTGGGGATCTGGTAGCCGAGGCGGGTCATGGGGCGATCAGAACACGCAACGCATGCGCAGTCAAAACCAGCCACCAGATGTGACGTTTGGTGTCTGACACCAATCGTTACATGGCCGTGTGGCGGTGGACGTCGTAGGCTCCGCTCACCATGAGTCAGGGTTGGGAGTCGAGGCAGCA
>JBGTCW010000268.1:0-4592 GCA_041748635.1 Ilumatobacteraceae bacterium
TTCCGAGGCCGCCCAGATGTTCCAGCAGATCGCCGCGAAGATCGCCGTCGACATGAAGCCGAAGAAGATCTTCTCCGACCAGCTGAAGGTCATCTGATCGCGATGTAACGATTGGTGTCTGACACCAATCGTTACATCGCGATGGCAAGCTGTCGGCGATGGAGGTCGTTGCCCGCTACAAGTTCGAGGCGATGGTCGCCGACGCGCTCGACGACCTCCCCGACGAGTTGCTGCACGTGCTCGACAACGTGGTGGTGCAGGTCGTCGATCGTCATCCCGACGAACCCGACCTGCTCGGGCTGTACGACGGAGTGCCACACACCGAGCGCACCGGCAACGAAGGGCCCGACATCGTGTCGATCTTCCGCCTCCCGCTGTGCGAGATGTGCGCGGACATCGACGAACTCGCCGACGAGGTGTACGTCACCGTCATCCACGAGATCGCGCACGCCGCGGGCATCGACGACGACCGGTTGCACGACCTCGGTTGGGCCTGAGGGGCCTGCTGCACGTGGAATCCGAGCCGACCGCCTTCGCGCCCAACGAGGCCGTTGCGTTGGCCATCGATCCAGATGTGGGAGCGGCGGCCGTCGGCGCGAACGGCGGGGTCGCATCGTGGGGCCCGGCAGAAGCGATCGTCGCAGTGGAGCATCTCGAACGCCACGTCGGTCCGCGCTGGGTCTGGTGGACGTCGGCGACTCCGCGGCTGCTCGTGAGCGCCGGTGTTCGTCCAGCACGTTGTTGGGATCTCGATGCCGTGCACCGACTGCTGCACGGCGGATGGCAGGCCGGGCAGGCGCGGGCGTGGGCTGCGAGCCACGGTCTCGATCCCGACGCCGTACCAGCCATCGTCCCGATCGACCTGTTCAGCGTCGCCGCCGACGATCCGGTCGACCCCGACGATCCGGTGCGCCCCGACGGCCATCTCGACCCAGGATGGATCGAGAACGGATGGCGCCAAGGGATCGAACACCTGCGGACGTGGGCTGCGCTCGCGCTCGACGTCCAGCAGCTCCAAACCCGTCAACTCGACGAACTCGACGACCACCCGGCGGCGCCCGCGTCGGCACGGGCGGAGTCGACGGCCGCCCTCATGGCGGTCGAACTCGGACACGACGGCCTGCCGATCTCGGTCGCCGAGGCCGAGACGATCATCGCGTCCTTCATCGGTCCTCGACCGCGTGACGCCGCCGACGAGCGCCTCCGCGCCGATGAACGCGACGCCCGTGTTCTCGCGCACCTGCCGCCTGATCTTCGTGACGGGGTCGACCTGCGCCATCCGGCGAGCGTGAAATCGTTGCTTCGGCGCGCCGGGATCGAGGTCGACGACACGCGGGCCTGGCGACTGGAACAATTGCGCAAGGAGCATCCCGTCGCTGACGCGCTGCTCGTGTGGCGCAAGGCCGAACGAGTCGCCACGACGTTCGGTTACCGATGGATCGACGATCACGTCGACGACGGCCGACTCCGAGGGGTGTGGTCGGCGTCCGACGGCGCCGCCGGTCGGATGACGGCAACCGCCGGTCTGCACAATCTGCCCGCCGATCTCCGACCGGCGATCGTCGCCGACCCCGGCTACACCTTCGTGCGCTCCGACCTCGGCCAGATCGAACCGCGGATCTTGGCGGCCGTGTCGGGCGACGCCTCACTGGCTGCCGCCACGTTCGAGGCCGACATGTACGAACCGGTGGCCCACCGACTCGGCGTGAGTCGCGAGGTGGCGAAGGTGGCGGTGCTCGGCGCGATGTACGGCCAGACGACCGGACACGGCGCCGCCGCGCTCCGCGGGCTCGACGACGCCTATCCGGTCGCGATGCGTTTCCTCGCCGACGCTGCGCGAGCGGCCGAGGCCGGCAACGACCTTCGAACACGGGGCGGTCGCCGGGTGCGCATGTCGGGCGACCACGATGCTGATTCGACCGAACGGGACCGCAATTCGCGTGCGGCCGCTCGTGGTCGGTACGGCCGCAACGCCATGGTCCAGGGCGCCGCCGCTGAGTTCTTCAAGACGTGGGCGGTGATCGTTCGTGCGCGCATCGACGAGCCGGCACGGATCGTGTTGTGTCTGCACGACGAGCTCCTCGTGCACGTCCCGGCCGGAGACGCGCCGCGAGTCGCCGCGATCGTCGACGACGCAGTGCAGGAGGCCGCCGCACGGTGGCAGGCAGTCGACCGACGCGTCGACGTTCGCTTCATCGCGGACACCAGCGTGATCACTCGGTGGTCCGACGCGACCTGAACGCCGGTCCGTTCGGCGCCTGTTCGCCACCATGAAGTTCCCACTACCGTGGGGTGAGTGAGCGACGCCCATCCCCCGCAGAGCGACGAACCGCACTCGACCACACCTCCGCCTCCGCCACCACCACCTCCTCCCCCGCCGCCTGGCGCGCTGACGCCACCACCCGGCTACGTCGCCTACGACCAGCAACCGACGCCGACGGCCGGGGTGCGCCGGGTCCGTGGGTTGAGCATCCCGATCGTCGTGTCGACGGCGATCGTCGCGGTCGGAACGCTCGCCGCTGCTGTTCTCTCGGCGGGCATCTCGACCGATGCACGTAATTTTCTGGCGGGCACGATCGAGCAGAGCGAGTTCGAGGACTCGCTGGCACCGCTCAGTGCGGCACAGTTCCTGGTCAGCATCGCCACGCTGGCCACGGGCGTGCTCACGATCGTGTGGATGTTCCGCATCGCCCACAACGTCCGAACGTTCGGCCGTGCCACGACCTGGAGCCCGCTGTTCGCGATCTTCGGGTGGTTCCTGCCACCGTTGGTGCTCTACATCGTTCCGTTCCTCGTGCTGCGCGAGCTGTGGAAGGCGTCGGAGCCCGCGGATGTCGGCGTCAGCGAGGCCTGGAAGCGTTCGCCGGACAACCCGCTGCTGTGGGTGTGGTTCGTGCTCTTCGGCCTGCTTCCGGCGGTGCTGTTCGCCGTGCAGATCGGTTCGTTCGCCGCCGGCGGGGTTCCGACCGGCGACGTCGAATCGATTGCCGAGGGCCTCGACGATTTCGGGCTGATCGGGTGGCTGACCGCTGCGCTCAACGTCGCGGCCGCCGTGGTGTGGGTGCGTTTCGTCCGTCAGCTCACCCACAGACACATCCAGTTGACGAACGAGTCCTGAGCGGCCAGCCTTGTCACTTCGTCCATGAGCAAAGCCGACGTCATCTACCTGGTTCGCCATGCCAAGGCGGGCGAGCGCAGGGTGTGGAACGGCGATGATGTTGCGCGCCCGTTGAGCAA
The DNA here is from genome assembly GCA_041748635.1 of Ilumatobacteraceae bacterium. Classification (GTDB taxonomy): domain Bacteria; phylum Actinomycetota; class Acidimicrobiia; order Acidimicrobiales; family Ilumatobacteraceae; genus Sva-07. The sequence continues at coordinate 3,238 of JBGTCW010000268.1, forward strand.
GCTCGGCTGGAAGCAGGCCGAAGCGATCGCCAAGCGTCTCGCCTCCGGTGGGGCCACGACACTGCACGCCAGTCCGTCGGTGAGGTGCGCACAGACCCTGGAGCCACTGGCTGGACGGCTCGGGGTCGACGTGCAACTCGACGAGCGGCTCTACGAGGGCGAACCGTTCGAGCCCGTCCTCGAGCTGTTGGCCGAGGTCGACAGCGGCGCCGTGCTGTGCAGCCACGGCGACATCATCCCCGCCGTGATCGAGGCACTCGTCCGACGCGGCATGGAGGTACAGAGCCCTCCCGATTGGCGAAAGGGCAGCATCTGGGTGCTCAAGCGCAAGGGCGACCGGATCACCAAGGGCAAGGTCTGGCCCCCACCGTCCACCTGACCTCGCGCCGCGATGAGCCAAACCGGCAAATGCCGCAGGCCTCGCTCATCGCAACACGGTCACTCGACCCCGCGATGAGCCAAACCAGCAAATACGCAGGCCTCGCTCATCGCAGCGCGTGTTTTCGGCTCGCCGGACTTGTCAGCTGGCGGCGCGGATCTCGTCGGCGAAACCGGCGACGAGCGACGCGATGTCGGCGGGCGGATTGCTCGCTTCGCATCGTTCGATGTTCGGAAGCGCTGCTGCGGCATCGTCGCGAAACTGGTACTCGATGATCGCCACGAAACAGTACGGGTCGGCGTAGTCCGGCTCGATCTCGATCGCCTGACCGAGAGCCAGCACCGCCGCGCCGTAGCGCTCAGCAGCGTTCGTCGCATCGGGGTTCTGGCGGGTGAGCAACGCGAGTGTCCAGCCGAAGTACGCAACCGCTTCGGCGTTGTCGCGGCCACGAGCGCGCTCCATGTCGATCACCTCGGCGAAGAGTGCGTTCGCGGTGGCGAAGTCGCCGGCACCCATGGCGTCGCGTGCGTTGGTGAGCACGATGCGCGACTCGTCGCCGGGGGTCAGCCCGGTGATCTCCTGGCCCGAGGATCGCTCACCCCATGCGCCGGCGAGGACGAACCCGACGCCCACCGAGCCGATCACGACCGCAGCGGTGACTGCGACGGCACGGCTCCAACGCCGCGGCGCACGGACCGGGTCGCTGCGATCGCCGTCCTCGATCTGACGCAGCACCATGGCTGCGCGGGCCGTGTAGCCGTTCTTGAGCGTCTGGTAGTCGAGATCGTCGACGTCACCTGCGTCGTGCTCTCGTTCGAGGTCGGTGAGCGAGCGCAGCAGGAACCGCCGCTCTTCGTCCAGGCTGGCGAGCCGGTCGACGCCCGCGATCATCGCCCACTGTCCGGTTCCGCTGCGAGCGCCGCCTCGACGAGCGCCCGGTCGTCGTCGGTCGGATCGCCGACCGATCCCGCGTCGC
>JBGTCW010000269.1:0-3856 GCA_041748635.1 Ilumatobacteraceae bacterium
CAGATGATCATGTGGGACCCCGAGCAGCTCGAGGTCGATGCGGCCGATCCCGCTTCGATCGGTGCGAGCGGCGCACGCGTGCTCCACTTCTCCGGGGCGACCTACGTCGACTGGTTGATTTCCCAGGGCTTCATGGACGACAGCCAGAGCGATCCCAACTACGGCGGAGCGCCTGACCAGTGGATCAGCGACGGCGGCAACTACATCCAGCAGGGCTTCGCCACCAACGAGGTCTTCAAGTACGAGAACCTCATCGACTGGAAGGATGGTGCTCCTGCACCCGTGGACTACGCGATCATCCACGAGCTCGGCTGGCAGCCATACCCGGCGGCCTACTCCGTGCTCACGGACCGGCTCGACGAGCTGTCACCTTGTCTCGAGTTGCTCGTTCCGAAGCTCCAGCAGGCGTGGGTCGACTACCTCAACGACCCCGAGCCGATCGGTGACGTGGTCATCGAGGTGACGGAGGCCTACAACAACTATTGGACGCTCAGCCCCGAGTTGAACGCACGTGCGTTCGAGCTGTTCGAATCGGACGGCTACGGCGGCAACGGTCCCGACGACACCTACGGCAACTTCGATCCCGAGCGGATCCAGACGTTGTTCGACGACTTCGCGGTCATCCTCGAGGAACGTTCCATCACGCTGCCGGACGGCTTCACCGCCGAGAGCGTGTACACGAACGAATTCATCGACGAGTCGATCGGACGCTGACACCATCGCGGGAACTCTGAACACCTGAACACCAGACCGGGGGGCGCTCAGCGGAGCGTCCCCCGGTCGCGTCACGAGTGGTACGCGCAGAGGTCGAACAGGTTGCCGTCCGGATCGGTCAGGTTGGCGATCGAGCCGTAGCTCTCCCGGCGGACCGGGCGAGCGAGTCGGGCGCCCAGGCCAGTGAGTCGATCGACCTCGCTGCCGAACGATTCACCTCTGCACGCAAGGTCCAGATGGACGGAACCCGGGCGGACGTCGCCGCGCTGGATCCCGAGGCGACGGATGCCTGCGGCGTCGGCGAGCACGATCCAGCGGTCGCCGTCCTCCCGCTCGATCTCGTGGAGGTCGACGGCCGCCGACCAGAACGCTGCGAGCGCATCGGTAGCGGGCGAGTCGAGGGTCACGAGATCGAACCGGCTCACCATCGCGTCACACTTCCGTGTCGGTGGACAGCAATTCGAGGACCACCTGCAGCAGCACGTTGGCGCCCGCCTCAATGTCGACGGCCTCGGTGAACTCGGCGATGTTGTGACTGAGTCCGTTGACGCTCGGCGTGAACACCATCGCCGATGGGCAGATCCGTACGAGCATCTGGGCATCGTGGCCGGCGCCGCTCGGCATGCGGCGCGTCGAGTGCCCGAGGCGTTGCGCCGTGGCCTCGACGAGATCGACCATCGGCGGGTCGAACTCGACCGGTTCGAATCGAGCGAGCGAACTCGTGGTGATCGACACGCCTTCGGCCGCCGCGAGCTCGTCGAGGAACGTCGCCAACCGCGACTCGGCCTCGTGGAGCACTCGATCGTCGGTGTTGCGCAGGTCGACGGTCATCACTACGCGCGCCGGGATCACGTTGACCAGGTTCGGGTAGACGTCGATGCGGCCGACGGTCCCGACCTGGTCACGGCCGAGATGTCTCGTGAGGTCGCGGACGTAGGTGGCGATCGCAGCGGCACAGTACGCCGGGTCGTGACGCAGCCCCATCGGAGTCGTACCGGCGTGAGCCGACTGGCCGACGATCACCACTTCGGTCCACGAGATGCCCTGGACCCCCTCGACGACGCCGATCGTGACACCCTCGGCCTCGAGGACAGGCCCCTGCTCGATGTGTAGCTCGACGTAAGCGTGCGGCGCAGACGCAGTCGGGCACGGGATGTTGCCGGCGTAGCCGATGCGCTCGAGTTCGTCGCCGAGCCGGGCTCCGTCATCGGCTGCCACGAGATCGAGGGCGTCCTCCAGAGCCAGTCCCCCGGCGTACACCAGGCTCCCGAGCATGTCGGGCGCAAACCGGGCGCCTTCCTCGTCGGTGAAGAACACCACCTGCAGCGGACGCTTCGTGATCACTCCGGCTCGCTCCAGCGTCTCGACGACCTCGAGCCCCGCCAGCACACCGAGATTTCCGTCGAATCGTCCGCCGGTGCCGACGGTGTCGATGTGCGAACCGACCATCACCGCAGCAAGCGTCGAGTCCGCACCAGGCCTCGTCGCCACGACGTTGCCGATCGCATCGATCGCCACGTCGAGGCCGAGGTCGTTCATCCAGGTGACCACGAGATCCCGTCCGACCCGGTCCTCGTCGGTCAACGCCAGCCGGGCGTTGCCCCATTCGCCGTTCGGGCCATCGATGCGACCGATCTCGCCGAGCTCGTCGATGCGAGCGAGTAGTCGATCGATGTCGATGCGCAGCTCGGACGATTGCGGTGACGTCTCCATCTCAGCGAACCGGCAGCTCGAACGCAGCAACCTCGGCGAGCGCCTCGCAGAACGCGTCGACGGCCTGATCGACGAGCTGCTCGCCACGATCGGCGGTGGCCGCGGTGGGGTCGCCGATGTGTCCGTCGGGCCCGAAATCGTTCGACAACCAGCCGAATCCCACGGAGCCGCCGAAACGGACGTACCGGTTCGTGGCGAGGTGCCCGGGGACGTTGCGCGTTGCGGCGGACATGTCGACGAGATGTGGTGCGAGATGGAGCATCATCGCGGTCTCGTCGGTGCCACCGTGGATGCCCATCCCGAGCTCGTCAGGTGCCGACACGCCACCCTGGTCCGGGGGCACGCCGGGGTGGGCGAGGAACGTCATCAACCCGTGCGCGAGCCGCAGCTCGCGGTTGGCCACAGCGACCAACGCCGAGTTGCCGCCATGGCCGTTGAAGAACACGAGCTTGCGCGCTGCGGTGGCGGCGATACACCGTCCGATGTCGTCGAGCACGGCGAGCAGTGTCGTCGCCGACAGCCAGATCGTGCCCGACGACCACGCATGCTCGTTCGACTTCGTATAGGCGAGAGGTGGCAGCAGCCACACGTCGAGCTCGGCACCGACGCGCTCGACGGCGGCGTGCGAGACGCGGTCGGCGATCAGCAGATCGGTGTTGAACGGCAGGTGCGGCCCGTGCTGCTCGATGGCACCGAGCGGTTGGACGACGATGCTCCGATCGGTCACCAGGCGGTCGAGGTCGGGTGCACGCAGATCGGCCAGGTTGCGCGTCACGAAAGCCACATCGGCACGTTACGTCGCCGATACGGAATCGCGAGAGACTGTCCGCCATGACCGCACCGTCGTCGTCCACGTCCCACGACGTCGATGCCGTCGTGATCGGGGCCGGGCACAACGGACTCGTCACCGCCGCATACCTCGCCCGGGCCGGGATGCGCACCGTGCTGGTCGAGGCACGCGCCGACGTCGGCGGCACCGCCGCCAGCGAACAGTTCGCCGGGGCCACGGTCAACATCTGCAACTGCGATCACCTGACGTTCCGCACGACACCCGTGATCGACGATCTCCGACTGCAGGACTTCGGACTCCGGTACGTCGACGTCGAGCCGGCGCAGCACAACTTCTCGTGGGCGAGCGCCGACGTCGGCGCCGGCTGGTCGCTCCACCACGACCTCGACGCAACCCTCGACGACCTCGGGCGCAACTTCCCCGACCAGGTCGAGCCGTATCGCCGCTACGTCGCTGCGGCCACACCCGCCGTCCGCATGATCTTCGAGGCCGCCGCCGAGCCACCGACCGTTGCCGGGCTCACTCGCCTCGCCCTTCGCCGTCGGCTCAGCGGTGCGGGCACACTGCTGCGCTGGTCACGGCGCAGTGCAGCCGATTTGTTGCGTTCCTTCTTCGACGACGACGCGATCATGGGACCGG
>JBGTCW010000270.1:0-7010 GCA_041748635.1 Ilumatobacteraceae bacterium
CGACCACGCCCGCTCCCGCGACACCTACTGGGAATGACAGCGCCAGCGGCCCGATCACACGCGGGTCGGGCCGCTACCGCTTCCCCAGAACCGCGCTACCAACTACATGGACTCGCGCTACCAAGAAGCGCTACGCGCCAACACGACACGGATCCGACTCCGAGATCCCCAGCATCGGAGCCCTCGAACCCGACGCCGGATGGCAACTCTGGCAGGGACCCGACTACCACTACCCCAACACCGTCCTGCTCCCCCTCGAAGCCATCCAAGCAGCGAAAACCCAGAGCCTCTCCGCCGGAGAGCAACTCGACCGGGCGCTCCGACGGGCCTTCTGGGCCGAGTCCCGACCAATCCAACTCCACCACGAAATCCTGGCAATCGCCGCCGACATTGCCGACCTCGATCACGAGCGACTCGAACATGACCTCCGAGTCGGCGTCGGGCGAAGCGCCATCTTCGATGACCTCGACATCATCCGAACCGGCGCCGTCGCAATGAGCCCACACATGTTCCTGCCCGACGGCACCAACCACGCCAACCCCGGCATCGACGTGCACTGGCAAGGCGACTGGGCAAAAGGCTTCCCCGTCGTCGACTCCGACGACTCCGACGCGATCGCCAAACTCCTCACCGGACAGCAGTAGCCCGATCGCCTGCCGAGCAGACTTCGGTGCGGACAACCCGCGACGTAGACGAGCCGAACTGCGGGTCGACTGCTCGCACCAACAACGACATCGACCAAGGACTCCGCCAGCGCGTGAGGGAGCGCAACCACCTCACCACAAAACGCGAGACGGTCAACCTCGCACGCAAGCCCCTCGGTCTCGACGCCCCGTTCGATGCACGGCACCGGCTCAGAGGCCTGCGCCACCGTCAACAGACCCGCCCGATATGTCCGGATGACAGGCGGGTCGAGGTGGCAATGGACGATGCCACCGCGGGCGTCACCTGTCCGGTCTTCGGGGCGGTCTCAGCTGTCGTGAGCATTGGGCGTCTGCCGCGACCTTGCGCTTTGCGGAGGCCTCGCCCCATCCTCGCCGCGGCGGTTCGTCATCGTTCGAGGCGGACGAAGCCAAAGCTTCGTCCGAGTCCGGTTCGGAAGGCCAGGTGGATCCACAGCTCGGCAGCGTTTTCGAGGATCCGAGCGGTACTGCGGTCACCGATCACGATCGCGTCGAATCCGATGTCGGTGGCGAGTTCGGCGACCAGGTCGGCTCCGGGCTGGTCGCCGGCGATCGGAAGGAACAGCGCTTTGGAATCGATCGTGGGGTTCAAGAATGCTTCGGCGCCGATCGTGTTGAACCCTTTGACGATGGTCGCTGACGGGTTCGTCTCGGCGATGACGTCGAGGATGCTGGTGGCACCCTCGGGCAACGTAGCGCCGACGGTGTTCGTGGCGTCGACCAGCACGGCGTCACCGATGTCGCCGAGCGCTGCGACAGTGGCGGTCACAGCCATGTACGGGACCGCGAGCACCACGACGTCCCTTCCTTCAGCAGCATGCTCGAGCGAGACGATGTCGAGTCCGAGCTCTTTTCGGGCTGCGACAGCCTTGTCGCTGAGCAGGTCCCGCGCGCCGAGCACCACGTGGTGCCCGACCGACGTGAACGCTCGCGCGAGGTTGGTGCCGACGATGCCGGCGCCGACCACACAGATCGAGCGAGTCATCCGACGTCTTCGATCACGAGCTTCGCAGCCGCAGCGCCGGAGTTCTGCTGCTGCCCGGTGATCAGATTGCCCGACCGGATCGCGTGAGCCGACATCGGCTCGGCAGCGACGAACGTCGTGTTGTCGATCTTGGTGGCCTCGTCCTCGATCCAGAACGGCTGGAACTTCTGGCCCACGTTCTGCTCGACATACTCTTCCTCGGCCTTCGTGAATCCGGTCCACTCCTTGCCCGCCACGATCAGCTCGCCGTTCGAGTCGGTGGCATCGAGCAGCACTGCGGTCGCGTGACACACGACGGCGGTCGGCTTGCCTGCTTCATAGAAGTCTCGCACGACACTCTCGACGGCCGGATTGTGGCGGAAGGTCTCCATCGGACCCTGACCACCGACGAGGAACACGCTGCCGAACGCCGACGGATCGAGGTCCGCCAGAGGCGTCGTCGAGTCGAGCAATGCCTTCTTTTCGGGGTTCTCGAGGAAGCGCTTCGAGATCTCGTCGTCGGCCGAATACCCGTTCTCGGCGTAGGGATCAGAAAAGTCGTCGATGTACAACGCTCCGCCATCCGGACTGAACAAGGTGATCGCGAAGCCAGCCTCCACGAACTCCTCGTACGGGTGAGTCAGCTCAGCAAGCCAGAACCCGATCGGCCAACCCGTCACCGACGAGATCGCCTTGTTCGACAAGACGAAAGCAACATTCTTCTGCTTGGGCACGATGTCCACCTTCCCATTGGGGAACACCACCACGATGTTCCGATACAGCTATGTAACGATACAAGAGCGTAGGACATTCCCACATTCGTCACAACCCTGCATCGAAATAGGTAGTTTCGTGTTCGTGACGAACAAGCCAGCGACACGCGGCCGACCACGAGACCTCGACGTGGAGCGAGCGATCGTCGACGCCGCCCTCGACATCCTTCGATCCTCCGGCCTCACCAAACTGACATACGTCGCCGTCGCCGAGCAGGCACACACGACTCGACCGGCGATCTACCGCCGCTACCCCGACATCACCGAACTCGCAGTCGCCGCAGTCGCCTCACTCGCAGAAGCAACGGTTCCCGACCGCTCCGGCGACCATGTCGACGACCTCATCGCAGAACTGGCCGCCTTCCGCTCGGGAATCGTCGCCGCGAACGGCCTGAGCCTCACCGCGGTCATCTTGAGCGAATCAACCAACCCCGCCATCAAAGACGCCTACCGTGCAGCTGTCGTCGCCCCCCGCCGCAAGCGGATTGCGGCGATCATCGCCGCTGCCGCCGCCGACGGGACCATCCGAGCCGACCGACCGACGCAACAGCTGCTCGTCACCATGTGCACCGGCAGTTGGTATGCCTACGCCGTGGCAGGAACCACCCCGCCACGAAACTGGCCGCAACGAACCGCCAAGATCATCCTGACCAGCCGAACGAACTGAAGCTCATCACCCCCCGAGTTTCGCGCTCTGGACACACGGCGTTCTGAATTCCCGGTCGACGACGGTCCGTCCCGCACAGCGCATATCGACACACCCTCGCAGCGGCAGCACCCGTCCGGAAACGGCCGTCGGTGCTCGGTACCCGCCCCAGGTCGTCGACGTTCAGAAAGCGACGACTCGGTCGAACCGATCTGCTCGGGACAAGGCGAGTGCGACGGCCCCTTGCTCGTTTCGAAGAACAGCAACAGCCACCACGACAGCGGTCACGACCGTCCAGCAGTCATCGGACATCGCGGGTGGATCGATCTCCAGGCTGTCTGCGAGGTCGCGGCAGTGCACTGCGATCTCGACGAGTCGAGTCTTCAAGTACTCACCCAATTCGATCTGCACACCGCCGAGCACCGCAATCCGATGGGTCATGTCATCTGGCATCTCGTTCAGCCTCTCCATCGCTGCGACGAGAGCGTCGAGCACACCGTGTTGGCCGACTTCGGCTGCGGATTCTCCACGTTGGCGAACAGCCTGATGGAACTCGCTGTTGACCGGATCGTGCTCACCAAGCGCCGCAACGAGATAGCCGGCTGCGTCGACCCGAGGGGCGTCCTCCGACATCGCGTTGTCCTGTACATAGGCGTCGACCGTCAACAGAGCGCGTCCCAGGTGTGCTGCCAACGCGCCGACAGACAGCTCCGGCAACACGGATGGCGACGACCACTGTTCGTCCACCTCCGGGCGCCCGATGAGATCGAGCACCGTGGAACACGAATCGAGGTACAACGCTCTGAGGTCCACCACCGACCCAGTATCGCAAGGGCCCGCACGCGCTCCGTAACGCCCGGCCTGCTCCAAAGCCCCCTGCGCAATGTCACGCACCCGAGCCCCTGGATAATGTCGGCCAACCTTCATCGCCGAATCAGAGCAGTCCTCACGTCCGATCGGTCGACCCAGCTCCAGAAGGTGCGCGCATGACGTTGGAGTCGGTGCTGGCGTCAGCGCCGGCTGCATCGGCTACTCGCGGTCTTGGTCGGTGGCCCAGCGTTGGGACCACTGATCGAGAGGGCGAAGGGCGGATCCGAGGTCGGATCCGTGTGCTGTGAGGGTGTAGGCGCCGTTGTCGTCTTTGGCGACGAGGCCCGCTGCACGAAGCTCGCCGAGGCGTTCGTACAACACGCTCGAGGACATGCCGTCGCATCGCGCGCGGAGCATTCGCGCTCCGAGCGGTTCGTCCCTCAGTTCCCAGAGCAACCGCAACGCCCAGCGGCGACCGAGCAGGTCGAGTGCAGCCATCAGGGGGCGACCGGTCGTCGAGCCGCGCACGGATTGTCCTAGTTGCGGAATGTTGCGTGTCATCGTTCACCTTGCCGTTTCGGTATCCGAAACCCTATCGTGGCCCGTGTTTCTGAAACCGAAACCTTCGAGGAGACGATCATGGCACGCATCCAGCCCGTCAACCCGCCCTACGACGAACCCACCGCTCACCAACTGGCCGCCATGATGCCTCCGGGCGCCGAGCCGATCCTGCTGTTCCGAACCTTCGCCAAGAACTTGCCGATGGCAGCAGCGATGGGGCCGTGGGGAAGCTACGAACTCAGTCGCAAACTGTCACTGCCGATGCGCGACCGAGAAATTCTGATCGACCGCACCTGCGCACGCTGCCACTGCGAATACGAGTGGGGTGTTCACGTCGCATTCTTCGCCGAACGAGTAGAACTCAGCCGAGAACAGATCGCATCGATCACCCATGGCGACGCGAACGACGCGTGCTGGACGAACGAACGCGATCGCCTGCTGATCCGAGCCGCCGATGCGCTCCACGACGATGCCACCATCGGCGACGGACTTCACGATCACCTCGTCGCCTCGTTCGGAGAACACGAACTCCTCGACCTCTACATGCTGTGCGGCTGGTACCACGCCATCAGCTACACCGCCAACGCCGCAGGCGTCGACCTCGAACACGGCGCACCAACCTTCGACGACTTCGCACCGACCTGACGAACTCACATCGACAGCTCAACCATGCGCCAACCGCCCAGAAAATCGAAGGCAATCACAGGCGTCCGTCTGCAAAGAGAGTCGACCGAGGCATCCCAACGACGCAGTGCCCGCTGACCGTCGGGCTCGAACCCGAAGGTCACATCTGTTGTACGGATGTTGCACAGCAGGCGAGTTTGCAACGCAAGAGGCCCTTCCCGGCGATCCGGAAAGGGCCTCTGAACTGGTCTTACATTTGGTGGCGGGGGCAGGATTTGAACCTGCGACCTTCGGGTTATGAGACCTCGTCCGGTACTCGACGGCGCCCCTGGTAGATCATCGTTCGGCCTGCTCGCGGCGTGTTTTCGAGTGACCGTGAGTGACCGCAATTCACCGTAGTTGACCGTGGTGCTGGTACATGGTTGGTACATGGACAACCTCCCTGTGGCGACCACGCAGTGTGGCCGGGTGGGGTGGGGAACGAGCTTCGGTCCGTTCGATCGGCTGCGGTGTTCGTTGGTGACGACCCGGCCCGGTCACCACTCGGGTCGGCCGTGTTCAGGCGCTGGTTCGGTCGAGGAGGTGACGGTTCTTGGCGACCGATCCCGAGAGGATCGTGAAGTGGATCTGACCGTCGTCGTCGACGGCGACGACGCGGACGACTGCTCGGGCCTGGTCGTTGCCGGCGAGCAGCATGGCGCCGGGACGTACCCGGTCGGGGGACTCTGCGTCAGCGAGGGTGGACCAGCCGAGACCGTCGTCGTCTTGCGCGTTCAGGTCGGCTACGAGATCGAGATCATCCATGGCTCACCTCCCCTGTTGGGTCAGGGTTCATGATACGGGTTTCGCCAGCTGCGATGCTCGCAGGCGACCAGTGTGTCGACGCCGTCATCGAGGTCGTCGAACGCGACCGTGAAGTGCTGTGGGTTCTTGCCGGTCGGTTCGAGACGGAACCGAGCCGTGCGAAGCGCACCCACTCGAAGAAGCGTCAGCGTTTCGAACCGCACGAGCGGTACGGCTTGTGCGAGCTCGTCGACGCTGACGTTGCGAACCGCGAACACCGAGATCCCGTACTCGCCGTAGATCTGGTGGTAGCGCTCGGCGTCAGCGCGCAGCGTCGCTGGATCGAGGTGCCCACCTCGGATGACGATCGTGTCGTCATCGTCGAGCCGGTCTCCTTCCCGCAGGAATCGCCGCTTCCCGCTCACTCCAGGCCTGCTTTGTCGAGCATCGAGATCAGCGTGGGACGGCGACGGTTCCGCGCCCAGAGACCTGCGAGGTGCTCGCGGAACGCTGTGGTTCGGTCAGCCGCTGCGGCAGTGCGGCGTGCTGCCTTGAGATGGCGGACGGCCACGCGGTAGGCGCGTTTGTCCGCCTGTTCGAGCGCTTCGTCAGCGAGGCGCAGGTAGACGTGCATCGCATCGTGCGGTGACGACCCTTCGCGCGCCTTGGCGAGGAGCTCCCACTGCGACGACGCAAGTTGCGGGTCTCCCGAGGTCGCTGCCTGCCACGCCTCGTCGGTGTCGCCGTCGGTAAGCAACACGTCGATGAGTCCACCGGTGTCCCGTGCGGCGAGGACGGCCCGCGCCCCAGCGATCTCCACATCCCAGGTGCCGTTGGCGCGGGCGGCGGTCTGCAGCTTGGTGTAGGTCGACGAGCTCGGCATTCGTTCGTGGTGGTGCCGTCGCAACCCGACGACGCCCTCGATGTCACCGGTGTCGGCGAGCAGGTCGGCGGCGAGGTCGTACAGGTTCGCGACCTGCCACCCCGTGGTTTCGGCGATCCCCCGATGCGCCCACGCCAACGCTTCCGCTGGCCGGTCGAGTTCGATCATCGCTTCGGCGACACGCGTGAACTGGTGCGGCGACGACAGGTCGCCGCCGAGCAGTTCGACCAGCCGGTCGACGTCGCCGTCGATGACCGCGAGACGCTCAGCCGCGTACTTTGCG
>JBGTCW010000271.1:0-2211 GCA_041748635.1 Ilumatobacteraceae bacterium
GTCGCGACGATCGGGACCGAGGCGCTGTAAACGGCGCCGCTCTCGGGCGTCGGGATGCCGACGCCGCCGTCACCCGGCGCTCCGGCCACGAGCGTGCCCCGGTCGAGTGCCGTGGCCCAGCCGAAGAGATCGCCCGTTTCCACGGTGGAGGGTTGAACCGTGGTCGATGGCGAGTTCGGCCAGGTGACCCCGTTGTAACGGAAGAGCTCCACGGATCCGCCGTTACCGGGAACGCCGAGCGCGAGCGTGCCACCTTCGACAGCGACGAACCGGTTCGAAAGACCCGGTGTGCCGAGGGCCTTCGGCACCGACACGGTGGTCTCACCGATCCAACTCGCGCCGCCGGTCTCCGTCCGATACAGGGTGCCAGTGATACTCGCGCCGCCGCTGGAGCCGAAGGCGACACGATTTCCCGAAACCGCCACGGATCCACCGAGCCGGACGGGCGGCCCGAGGGGTGACGACACGATGAGGTTCGCAGGGACGAATCCGCCACCCGTGGCGTCGTCCATCACGTACACGAGGCCGATGTCGGGATACAGCGCACCCCCGCCATCAGCGCCCGTCCAGCCCGGCGCTCCGACGATCAATCGATGTCCGCCCCCTGGTCGTTCGTCGACGGCGACCGAATAGCCGTGCTCGTCGCCGAGGCTCGGCGCGAACGGTGAAGCGATCGGCGTGAGGGCCCCTCCGACGGTGTAGTCGTACACCGCTCCCGTTCCGTTGGCGAACGGGGCGCCGATCACGAGCCGGTTGTTGTGGACCCACGCAACGGAGGCGCCGAATCCATCCGCAGCGCCCGAGACCGGCAGCACGCCGACGGGCAATCCGAACTGCGACCAAACGCCCGCCTGTCGCTCGAAGATCCACACTCGGCCAGAGCCTGGCTCAGGGTTCAGCCGATCCGACTCGCCGATGGCGATTTGGTCCCCGCGGACAGCAAGCGAATCTCCGAAGCCACCGCCGAACTCGGGGTCAGGGGATGGGATCGTGGCAGCATGCACCCAAGGGGCGGTGTCGTCGGCGCGTTCGTACACATAGACCTTGCCCGCACCGGTCACCTCGCCGACGTCAGCGAACGGCGCCGACGCGACCATGCGGTTGCCGTCGACGTCGACGGCGAAGCCGAAACGGTCGTCCGCGGTATCGCCCTCGGGCGTGACCGTGACGCACTGCAGCCCGAGCACGTCGAGGTCCTCACCGGCTCGTCCCTGGAGCCCGTTGGCGAACGAGTTCGCACAGGTCACGGGTGTCGCTATGGGGGTACCGCCGAACCCACCGATTCGGCCCAACTCGACCAACGGGCCTCCCACCGTTCCATTGGGATTGAGCGGGCTGCACTGCAGCGCGACGTTGTCGACGAGCGCTCCGATGTTGCCGGTGAACCCGGTCACCGCGGTGCCCGTCGGACAGTCGGCGGTCTGCTCGCCGAAGTAGCCGGACCGAGTACCGAAGTCCGACCCGACGACCACGTTGTCGCCCAAGGTGATGGTCGAGCCGGAGAACACCAGCTCGCTACAGTTCGGCGCCGCAGCGCGGATCCAGCCGGAGGGCGATTGGAAAACGGTCAATCCGGTGAGCAACGTGCCGGCTGGACACGTCGAGATCGCCTCGTCTCCGCCCTCCACGTTGATCCCCGCCCGGACTGTGTCGGCGACCTGAGTGATCGGCGTGATTCGAACCACTTGAGCGTCGGAGATGACCGGATCGATCGTGATCGGGTACGTCGCGTTGGCGGTGTCGACGCGCAATTCGATGGCGCTGTCGACGATGGCCATTGTGGCGGGGAGGTCGATGCCGTCGGCGTCGAACGCGACGAGGCCGCTGTAGGAGACGGTGCTCGCATCCGAGCGCGTGATGGTCACGGTGTCGGCGTCGGTCAGTTCAGCGACGCCGTCGGTCACCGCGACTGCGACCGTGAGGTCGTCGGAGTCGGACAGCGGGGCGTCGATGGTGTAGCCGTGCTCGATGCCCTCGGGCACCGTGCGATACCACTCGGTCACGTCGCCCCAGTCGAACGACACCTCGCCGTCGCCCTGCGCGATGACGACGTCGTCAGCTGCGTCTGTGAGGTCCAGGTCGCCGATCGTCGTGGTGGCCAGTTCGATGGCCGGCGAGTCGACACCGGTGGTGATGGTCGCCGCGCCGTCGCGCAGCGTCAGTGCCATCGCGCCGCTCGGCAACACCGCGGACGTGAGCGCGCCCGCGGGC
>JBGTCW010000272.1:0-1551 GCA_041748635.1 Ilumatobacteraceae bacterium
AGTCGGTCGGTCGGCCGCCGAGGCACACCACGACGAGATCGAAGAAATGGTCCGCGGCGCCGACATGGTGTTCATCACCGCCGGCGAAGGTGGCGGCACCGGGACCGGCGCCGCACCGGTGATCGCCGAGATCGCCCGCGAGGCAGGTGCACTCACGATCGGCGTGGTCACCCGCCCGTTCTCGTTCGAGGGGCGCCGTCGGGCGGTGCAGGCCGACAACGGCGTACAGAAGCTCAAGGAGAAGGTCGACACACTGATCGTCATCCCGAACGACCGTCTGCTCACCGTGGCCAACGACAAGACCAGTGTGCTGAATGCCTTCAAGATGGCCGACGAGGTCCTGCTGCAAGGCGTTTCCGGAATCACCGGCCTGATCACCACCCCTGGCCTGATCAACACCGACTTCGCCGACGTCAAGATGGTGCTGTCCAATGCCGGATCGGCGTTGATGGGCATCGGGCAGGCGAGTGGCGACGATCGCGCCGTGATGGCCGCCAAGGCGGCCATCTCGAGCCCGCTGCTCGAATCGGCGATCGACGGCGCACGAGGCGTGCTGCTGAACATCACCGGCCCGTCGGGGATGGGTCTGTTCGAGATGAACGCCGCCGCGGAGATCATCCACGGTGTCGCACACCAGGACGCCAACATCATCTTCGGCACGGTGATCGACGACGAGATGGGCGACGAGGTCCGCATCACCGTCATCGCCGCCGGCTTCGACCGATTGGACGACCCGGCACCCTTGCGGAGCACGTCGAGCGACGGCGGCCCCCGCACGGCGTCGACGCGCATCACCGAACTCTTCGGATCCGACGACGATGCCGACCCGCTGGCCGACGATGACGACGACGAGTTCGACGTCCCGTCGTTCCTGAAGTAGGGCGACGCCCCGACACCCGGTCAGCGACCCATGGAACAACGCCGGCGTCGCGAGGTCGTCGAACGGGTCGCCGAGATTCGTCGACGCATCGCTGCCGTCGATCGCTCGTGGAGCCACGCCGTTGCCCTCGTCGGCGTGACCAAGGGATTCGACGACGACGCGATCGAGGCGGCGGTCGCTGCGGGCTGCGACGCCATTGGAGAGAACTACGCCCAGGAGCTCATCGATAAGCGGTCCACCATCGAACGGCTTCGACCCGAGGTGCAGTTCATCGGACGGCTCCAGCGCAACAAGGTCCGCCAGATGGTGGGTCTGGTCGACGTGTGGTGCAGTCTCGACCGGATCTCGGTCATCGACGAGGTCGCCAAACGAGCGCCCGGCGCTCGCATCTTCCTTCAGGTCGACACGACCGGCGACCCCGCCAAGGGAGGCTGTGCCCCCGCCGACGTTCCGGCGCTCGTGGATCACGCAACGGCGAGCGGGTTGCACGTGGACGGCCTGATGACGGTCGGCCCGACCGGCACCGGCACCGAAGCAGCTCGACCCGGGTTTCGCCAGGTGCGTCAACTCGTCGACCGCCTCGGACTCGCCGAATGCTCGATGGGGATGTCGGGCGACCTCGAGGTCGCGATCGAGGAGGGCAGCACGCAGGTTCGTGTCGGCACGGCACT
>JBGTCW010000273.1:0-1670 GCA_041748635.1 Ilumatobacteraceae bacterium
TTCGCCCTCGCCGACCGGTCGAGCGCCGCCGTCGGATCGTCGGAGAGCAGCACCGCCGGCTCGGTGAGCAACGCCCGGGCGACACACATCCGCTGCGCCTCACCGCCCGAGAGCGTGTCGGCCGCCTGGTCGAGCAGCTCGGCACTCAAGCCGACATGTTCCAGCACGTGCCCCGCCCGATCACGGTCGGTGTCGGCCTTCGCGACCCGCAGGTTCTCGAGCACCGTGCCGGCAAAGAGCGGTGGACGCTGGAACACCATCGCCACCTGTCGACGGAGGTCGCTCGGCGACCACTCGGTGAGCGCACGACCACGCCATCGCACCTCACCGGCGACCGGATCGTCGAGCCGGTTGAGTAATCGCAGCAGCGTCGACTTGCCGCCGCCGGACGGTCCGGCCAGCACCGTGACACCGTTCACCGGCAGCGTCAGATCGATGGATCGCAGAATCGGGTGGTCGACGACCGGTCCGGCATCGACGGCGACCAGCTCGAACGCGTCAGCGGACGACATCGTCGACCGACGGGTTCGCGATCACGTGTCCGGTCACGAGAGCGAACGTACCGCAGCGGTCGCCGGAAGATCGGTTCACGACGCCGCCCCGCCGGGTCGCGTGCGCATCTGGCACACTGCGGGCATGGCTTGGTTGGTCAGTGACGCCCGCGTGCTGGCCTCGGCAGAAGTCCCGGACTCCCGCCGGGCGCGTCGGCGTGGTCTGCTCGGCCGAGATCACCTCGACGGCGCACTCGTGATCGAACGGTGTCGATGGATCCACACGATCGGCATGCGGTTCCCGATCGACGTCGCCTACCTCGACGACACCGGCATCGTCGTGAAGACGATGCACATGAATCGGTTCCGACTCGGCGTGCCGGTGTGGCGGGCGAGCTGGGTGATCGAGGCCGAGACCGGGGCGTTCGGACGCTGGGGACTGCACGTCGGCGACGAGGTCGAGCTGCGTCACGACGACTCCGACGACTCCGACGAACCTGCGATCGGATCGCCGGGCTCAGACGGTGCGGCGACATGAGCACGCTCTGGCTCGTCGCCACGCCGATCGGCAACCTTGGCGATCTGTCGCCGAGGGCGGTCGAGGTGCTCGCTCACGTCGGGTTGATCTGTTGCGAGGACACCCGACGAACGGGTCTGCTCCTGCAACATGCGGGGATCCGGGCCGAGCGACTCGCGGTCTGTAACGACCACACCGAGCTCAGCCGCGTCGACGACGTCATCAGGGTGCTCGGCGACGGGCGCGACGTGGCGATCGTGAGTGACGCCGGCACGCCGGGAATCTCCGATCCCGGCGAGCGCATCGTGCGAGCGGTGATCGACGCCGGCTACGACGTCACCGCCGTCCCCGGTCCGAACGCCGCGATCATGGCGCTGACGATCAGCGGCCTCCCCGCCGACCGATTCGTATTCGAAGGGTTCATCCCCCGCAAGGGCCACGATCGGGCGACGCTCCTGGCAGCGATCGCCACCGAGCCCCGAACGACGGTGATCTACGAGGCGCCACACCGAGTGCTCCGCACGCTTGATGACCTGCGCGAGGTGTGCGGCGACGACCGGCCGATCGTGGTCACCCGCGAGCTCACCAAGCTCCACGAGGAGGTCGTGCGCGGTCCGCTCGGAAGCATCGACATCGGAGGCCCGCGCGGCGAGTACGTGCTC
>JBGTCW010000274.1:0-2478 GCA_041748635.1 Ilumatobacteraceae bacterium
AGTCGCAGATCCCGTCGGCCGACGACCTCGGCAGCGCCTTCGAGGACTTCCTCCGCGACCAACGCGACGACTGAGCACACCAGGATTACATCAGGGGTCAGACCCAGGATGTAATCGCGCCGCCCGCAGGGTCGGATTACATCGCGGGTCTGACCCCTGATGTAATCGTCGCGATCAGGACTTGGCGGCGGCGAAGGCCTGATCGAGGTCGGCGATGATGTCGTCGATCGACTCGATGCCGACGCTCAGGCGCACGAGGCCCGGGCCGACGCTCGACGCCACTTGCTCCTCGGGCGTGAGCTGGCTGTGGGTAGTGCTCGCCGGGTGGATGACGAGGCTTCGGACGTCGCCGATGTTCGCCACGTGGCTGTGCAGCGAAGCGCCTTCGACGAACTTCTTGCCGGCTTCCAGGCCGCCCTTGATCTCGAACGCAAGGACCGAGCCGTAGCCCCGTCCGCCGCCGAGCTTCGTGGCCCGCTCGTGCCACGGGCTCGACGCGAGACCGGCGTAGTTGACCGACTCGACCTGGTCGTGACCGTCGAGATACTCGGCCA
This sequence comes from Ilumatobacteraceae bacterium, assembly GCA_041748635.1. Taxonomy (GTDB): domain Bacteria; phylum Actinomycetota; class Acidimicrobiia; order Acidimicrobiales; family Ilumatobacteraceae; genus Sva-07. The sequence continues at coordinate 555 of JBGTCW010000274.1, forward strand.
CCTTCTGCGCGTTGGCGAAGTGGCGCTCCATGCGCAGGCTGAGCGTCTCGAGCCCCTGCAGGATCAAGAACGCGTTGAACGGCGAGATGGCGAGGCCCATGTCGCGCAGCATCTGGACGCGGGCCTTGAGGATGAAGGCGCCGTGGCCGAGCGCCGGGAAGTAGGCGAGGCCGTGGTAGCTGGGGTCGGGCTCGGTGAAGTTCGGGAAGCGACCCGACGCGGCGTAATCGAACGTGCCGCCATCGACGATGGCGCCGGCAACCGACGTGCCGTGGCCACCCATGAACTTGGTGAGGCTGTGCACGACGATGTCGGCGCCCCACTCGAGCGGCCGGATCAGGTACGGGGTCGGCACGGTGTTGTCGACCATCAACGGGATGCCGTTCGCGTGCGCGACACCGGCGATTCCTTCGATGTCGAGCACGTCGTTCTTCGGGTTCGGGATGACCTCGCCGAAGAAGACCTTGGTGTTGGGCTTGATCGCCGCCTCCCACTGAGCGAGATCGTCGGGATCGTCGACGAACGTGACCTCGACACCGAACTTCGGCAGCGTGTAGTGCAACAGGTTGTACGTGCCGCCGTAGAGCGACGGCGACGCCACCACGTGGTCGCCCGACTCGCACAGCGTCATGAATGCGAGTGTCTCCGCCGCCTGGCCAGAGGCGACCGCGAGCGTGCCGGGCAGACCGACCGCCGTGATGCAGCCACCCTCGAGAGCGTTGACCCGCGCCTCCAACGCTGCCTGCGTCGGGTTCATGATCCGGGTGTAGATGTTGCCGATCTCGGCGAGGCCGAACAGGTTCGCGGCGTGGTCGGTGTCGCGGAACTGATACGAGGTCGTCTGGTAGATCGGGACCGCGCGGGCGCCGGTCGTCGGGTCGGGCTCGCCGCCGACGTGGATCTGCTTGGTCTCGAAACCCCAGGAGTCACTCATAGGCGCCGCACGCTACTCCCGTTATTCCCGACCCTTCAACTCGGGTTTCGGCGCGGTCACCCGACGGCCACCAGGCTGGCGACCAGTCCGGCCTGTCCCAGGTGATACGTGACCAGGATCGTGGCCGGCATCCAGCGGGCGTCGGCGACGAACTGGCGCCAACCGAGCACCGAATCGGAAGCGACGAACAGCGCAGCGCCAAGGATCGCCCACGTACTCCCGGTCGCCATCGCCGCGCAGAACATCACCGAGATGGCGAGCAGATAGAGGGCGACAGCGGTCCCCAGCGCACGCGCCTGGCGGCGCGCCGCCCGCACGATGCGCACACCGACAGCGATCGCCAACACCCCCACCATCAGCACGCCGACCAGGAAACCGGCCGCTGACCAGGTGTCGAACGCTGCGAACCCGAGCGTGTAGGCCAGATGGGCGAGCAGGAACGAGGCCAGCCCGGGCACGAAGTATCGCTCGCCGTACAGCAGGAACACGTCGCCGGCGAGCGAGCACAGCAAGGCGAGGACGAACCATGCGCGGACGAGTTCGTCGACCGGGTCCAGCGTGAGCGCTACGGCGAGCAGCGCGATCAGCGCGAGCGGCTTGCTCCACAGTTCGGCCCCGCGACGTCCTTCGGATAGCCGACTCCACCAGTTCACCCCGGCCGCGCCGACGAAGATCAACGCGAACGTCCAAGCTGCTCCCGTCACGTCACCTCCCAGCCACGAGTCCGCGATGAGCGAACTGACCGGATGCGGTCGGTTTCGCTCGTAGCAGCCGCGTCGTCACCCCGACGATGAGCGAAAGGTGCCACATGCGCAGGTTTCGCTCATCGCTCGCCTGGGTCGGATTGATGGATGGAGGAGACGTCGGGGCCGGTCAGCCGCCCGAGATGTCGGAGACCTTCTGCTTGCCGGCGCGGATGAACGGCATCATGTCGCGCAGCTCGCCGCCGATCTCCTCGATCGCGTGAGCCTTGCCCTCGTCCTGCATGCG
>JBGTCW010000275.1:0-5145 GCA_041748635.1 Ilumatobacteraceae bacterium
CCGGCGGCGAGCGCCGAGACGGTGGCGTTCTCGGCACCTGCCACCCCACCGGCGATCGCCACGATCGAGACATCGAGCCCCACGTCGAAGTCGCAGCTCACCCGCACGCTGGGCAAGGGCATGGCGGGCGACGACGTGGCCGACCTCCAGCAGCGCCTCACCGACCTCGGCTTCTGGCCGGGCCCTGTCGACGGCTACTTCGGCGACGAGACCCGACGCTCGGTCTGGGCCTACGAGAAGCTGGTGCTCGGCGTCGAGTTCGACTCGCCCAGCGGTCAGGTGAACGCCGAGACGTGGGACGAGATGCAGGATCCGTTCGTGATCCAGCCGCGTCGGTCGAACTCGACGCCGAACCACACGGAGATCTATCTGGCCGAGCAGGTGATCGCCGTCTTCCACGACGATGCAGCGGTGTTCATCAGCCACATGTCGAGCGGCGACAACGAGGAGTGGTGCGAGGAGGTCACGATCAGCCCCGGTGAGTACAACAACCCGGGCGACGAACCGTTGGTGCGCGGCGAGTGCGGCCGATCGATCACGCCAGGGGGTGTCTTCAACTTCGACCGTCGAGTCGAGGGGATCCGCCAGAGCTCGCTCGGTGGCATGTGGGATCCGGTGTACTTCAACTACGGCATCGCCGTGCATGGTGCACTCAACGTGCCATTGCAGCCGGCGTCGCATGGGTGCATCCGGATTCCGCTGTCGTTGTCGACAACGTTCCAGGACGTGACGACCAACGGCGACCAGGTCTTCGTGTTCGACGGCGTTCAGGAGCCCGAGTACTACGGCGCTCAGAAGCCCTACTTCAACCGCATCGACCCGGACTACTCGACGACGACCTCGTCGACCACGACCACCACCACGGTCCCACCGTCGACCACCACCGAGCCCTCCCCATCGACGACTGTGGACACGACTCCCTCCGCCGCGACCACGACGTCGCCGACATCGACCACCGCAACCACCTCGCCAAGTACCACGACCCCTCCGCCGCCAGCACCCGCCGACCCCTGATGTAACGATTGGTGTCAGACACCAAACGTCACATCTGCGTTCGTCGGGGGTGTGACGAGCGTGGCAACGTGGGGTCGGTGAGCGGTACCGTGTTCGAGTACGACGAGTTCGGCCTCTTCGACGAGAACATCGCCGAGTTCGAGCTCGACGTCGTCGAGGTCCCGCCGGTCGCACGAATCGGCACGTCCGTGGCGGACGGGCCCGACGGTGGGAGCCGAGTCGTCAGCGCGCTGCGCTGGGGGAGCGGTGACCCCGAGTTCGTGCTGCTCCACGGCGGCGCCCAGAACGCCCACACCTGGGACACCGTGGCGTTGGCGCTCGGTGTGCCGCTGCTGACGATCGACTTGCCGGGTCACGGTCACTCGGGGTGGCGTTCCGATGGCGCGTACAGCCCGATGAACCTCGCCGACGACGTCGCAGAGGTCGTCGCCGTGCACGCGCCGCGAGCCCGCATCGTCGTCGGGATGTCGCTCGGAGGCCTCACCGCGATGGAGCTCGCAGTGCGCCATCCCCACCTGGTGCGATCGCTCGTCATGGTCGACATCACCCCTGGCGTCAACGCCGACAAGACCAAGGCGATCACCGATTTCGTCGACGGGCCGCAGGAGTTCGCCAGCTTCGACGACCTGCTGGCGCGCACCATCGAGCACAACCCGACCCGCTCGGAGTCCTCGCTGCGCCGCGGGATCCTCCACAACGCCCACCAGCAACCCGACGGATCGTGGCAGTGGCGCTACGACCGCGGGAGCCACGCCCGCGCTCAGCGACCCGAGACGCCGGCTTCCGACGATCAGCCCGCCGCGGCCAACGCCGAGGGCGTTCTCGATGGCGCCCTGTCACCGCTCTGGGACCACTTCGGATCGATCGAGTGTCCGATCACGTTGGTGCGTGGATCGCTGTCGCCGGTGGTCGACGACGACGACGTCGCGGAGGCGCGCCGCCGTCAGCCGACCATGGCGGTTCACATCGTCGACGGCGCCGGCCACAGCGTGCAGGGCGACCGCCCGGTCGAACTCACCGGGATCCTGGCCACGCTCCTGTAACGATTGGTGTCTGACACCAAACGTTACAGCTGGGCGAGACAGGCGTCGGTGCCGTTGATCACGCCGGTCCGGAAGGCGTCGATCTTCTCGAAGGCGTTGCCGAGGACGTCGTCGTCGACGCTGGTATCGCCGATGACCAGCACCGTCTGGATCGCCTCGTCGAGGTCGCCGGCCGAGATGCGCACCGAGTTACGCGTGGCCAGACGGGGCTGGGGGAGCACGAAGTCGATCGGTGTCACGGTCTTCACCCAGCCGCCGGTCAGGCAGTCGTTCAGCAGTGCCCGAGGCTCGCCCGCGAGGTCGGAGCCCAGAGCATCCTGGACGGCTTCGCTCCACACGGTGCCGAGGACGTAGCCCACGGCGAAGTCGCCGAGCTCGCGGTACCGCTCGAGTGCGACCGGTTCGTTGAACACGACCTCGTTCGTCGACGCACACCACGCCGCACCCTGTGACAGATCGCCACGCAGGTCGTCACAGACGACATCCTCTGGCGTCCGAACGACGAGCAGGTCGAGGCGATCGAGGCCGTTGATGTCGAGCTCCTCGGCCCAGTAGCGGTTGAGATCCTCGGGGAGGAATCCGATCAGATCGTTCGCGCCGTAGCCGAACGCGGCATCGCCACCGGTGATGAAATCGTCGCTGGTGAACTCGTTGGGCATCAGCGGCAGCGGGTCGTCGAGCAGTTCGGCGCATCGTGCAGGTCCCTGGTTGAAACCAACCTGGAAGGCTCCCACCCGATCGAATCCCGAGCCGTGCCCGCCGGGAACGAACTGGTCGATGCCAACCGGGTCGCTGACCTTGGTCATGGCGATCAGACCGGCGCGCACGTCGCTGTCGCTGAACTGCAACGTCACGGCCTCGCCGCGTGATGCACGTCCGGTCCACGCTCCGGCAAAGCAGTCGGCCTGCTGCTCGGTCACGATCGTCGGCAATGCGCGGTCGAGTCCTCCGTTGCGGAGCTGGATGGCGTGGGCGTACTCGTGGGCGAGCACCGTGCCGATCGTGGCGGCGCCGTACTCGCCAGCGAGCCCGGCGAGGAGACCGTCGTCGCCGTCGTCGTAGACCATGAAGTCGCCGTCGCCGCAGTAGAACGCCACGTACTGCTGCACGTCGTCGTAGGTCGTGCGAGGGGCGCCGCAGCCGGGAATGTCGTCGGGTCGCTCTGGGTATGCCGCGTAGATGTCGCCCTCGAGCGCGGTGAACGGTTCGCCGTAGATCGCCGGATACGTCTGCGACCACCACACTTCGAGGTCGGTCACGACGGCGAGCAGGAAGTCGTCGTAGGGCCTCGGCGGCTTGTTCGGTCCGAAGTTGATGGCGTCACGATCGATGTCGACGACGATGGGCGGCGCCGGAGCCGGCGGAGGGATCGTCGTGCCCGACGGAATCGACGAACCGGGAGGATCGTCGGGCACCGAATCGTCGGGTGGGGGATCGTCGAGTGGGGGATCGTCGGATACCGGGTCTGCCACGGTCCTGATGGGGTCCGCTCGCTCGCTCGTGACCTCGACGTCAGCCGTACACGCGACCACTCCGAACGCCAGCAGTGCAGCAATGAGGCTCCGACGATGCACCCGTCGATGGTACGCCGAGATGGCGTGGGATCGCCGTCGCCCGAGGTGGGTTTGCCGGTCGAATGGACCGACGGGCATACTCGCCAGCCATGACAGCTACCGTGCAGTCCCGTCCCGCTGTCACCCTCATCGACCTGATCGATCGATCGCTCCTCCGCGACATCGTGGCGGTGGTGGGTTTCGCGTTGTTCACCGCGCTTGCCGCGCAGATCACCATCCCGCTCGGCTTCACGCCGGTCCCCATCACCGGGCAGACGTTCGCGGTGCTGCTGGCCGGCGGTGTGCTCGGATCCCAACGCGGTGCACTGTCGATGGGCCTGTACGTGACGCTCGGCGCCATCGGCTTGCCGTTCTATGCCGACGGAGCCGGCGGATGGACCGCGGCGACCGGCGCCACGGCCGGGTACCTCGTCGGGTTCGTCGTCGCGGCCTTCGTTGTCGGCGCCATGGCCGAGCGTGGCCAGGATCGGCGTCTCTCGACGTCACTGCCGGCCTTCGTCGCAGGTTCACTGATCGTCTACGCGATCGGCGCCGGCTGGTTGGCGATCGACCTTGATCTGCCGCTCACGGCGGCAGCGGGCGAGCCGAGCGCCATTGCATTCGGCGTGGCCCCGTTCATCGTCGGCGATGTTCTCAAGGCGCTGCTCGCCGGAGCACTGCTGCCGGCGGCGTGGGCGATCTCCGAACGCCGATAGGCCCTGGCGCTGCAACACGCCCGTCGGGCGGCCCGAGGTTCAGGGACCGGCGGGTGCCCGAGACAGGTTGACTTCGTACTCGCTGGTACCGGTGATGACGATCTCGAACTCCCAGACGTCGCCGAGGCTGTCGGTCGCCGAGCACGGGAACGTCGTGCCCTCGTCCTGATTCGCAGGTTCAGCGCACGTCGCGGTGGCGAACGTGTTCGCCGAATCTGCCAGGAGCGCGCTCCGGAGTTCCTCGTTCTCCTCGATGAACGTCTCGGCGTCGTTGCGGAAATCCGCTGCGGTGGTGAAGCAACCGCCCAACCCAGCCGCCGCCAGCGACAATACGGCCGCGGTCGCTGATGGCCGCGTCAGCGTTCGGCCGTGGTTGCGTCGCACTCCGCCGACGGTAGTGCAACCCCAGCCGAACGCGACGGCGCTCAGCCCCCGAAGCAGGGCGTCAGCGCCTCGATCAGTCCCTGCGGGGGCTCCCCGTCCCCAGCGGATGCCGCCAGGACCTCGATCACATCGAAGGCCTCCAGTTGCTCGCGCGCGCAGTCCTCGTCGAGTGCCGGACCGCTTTCCGCGAGTCCTGCGATGAACAGGTCGATGATCTCGTCCGTGTCGGCGCACGAGAACAACTGCACGGTGAGCGCCTCACCGGCCGGGCTCAGTTCGGCGTCTCCGTCGGCTGCTGCAAGTGCGGCATCTTCCTCGGTGAGCTGAGCTGCCACCTCGTTGACGCACGACTCGTCGAGTGTCACCCCGTCCTCAGCAGCGGAGTCGATCGCCACCTCGGCGGCCGCGGCCTGCGACTCCGACAGCCCGGCGTCG
>JBGTCW010000276.1:0-2989 GCA_041748635.1 Ilumatobacteraceae bacterium
CACCGGCCGAGGCGACGACTCGTTCAACGACTCCGCCGGCGCCGGTCTCGACCAGGCGATCGAAGAACTCGGCGTGACCGGGCTCGAGTCGACCCCGACAGGCGACGGCGACCGCGCCGAGCGCGTCCAGGGGCTCGTCGACGAAGGCGCCGGCCTGGTGGTCGCTGTCGGCTTCCTGTTCGGCGACTCCATGGGCGCGATCGCCGAGGCCAATCCCGACACCAGCTTCGCGATCATCGACTCGGTCATTGAGCTGCCGAATGTTGCATCGCTGGTCTTCGCCGAGAACGAGGGCTCGTTCCTCGTCGGTGCTGCTGCGGCCCTCAAGAGCCAGACCGGCACGATCGGCTTCATCGGTGGCGTCGAGAACGATCTCATCAAGAGGTTCGAGGCCGGCTACATCGCTGGCGCGACCGCCGTCAACCCCGACATCGAGATCCTGAGCAACTACATCACCCAGCCGCCGGACTTCGGTGGCTTCAACGACCCCGCCCGCGGCAAGGAGATCGCTGCTGCGCAGTACGAGGCCGGCGCGGACGTCATCTACTCGGCGGCGGGTGGTTCTGGCCTCGGTGCCTTCGAAGCCGCTGCTGAAGCGGGTGCGCCCGGTGACGTGTGGGCGATCGGCGTCGACTCCGACCAGTACGAACTGGTCTCGGCCGAACTGCAGCCGTACATCCTGACCTCGATGCTCAAGAAGGTCGACGTCGCCACGTTCGACACGATCAGCGCGTTCAATGACGGCTCGTTCGCCTCTGGCGTCCAGGTCTTCGACGTGGCATCGGGCGGCGTGGGCTACTCGACCTCGGGTGGCTTCGTCGACGACATCGCGGACCAGCTCGACGACTTCGCAGCGCAGATCGCAGCGGGCGAGATCGAAGTCCCCGAAACTCCCTGAGCCGAGCGTGACGCCGGGGGTCTGACCCCTGGCGTGACGTGAACAGCGAGAACGATGCCCGTTCGGCCCCGGCCGGACGGGCATCGTCGCGTCCGGCGGACCGTCGACCGCGTACCGGGACATCGTGCGAAAACGTCACGTGCCGGGACCCGTGGGCCCCGGCACGTGTGTCCGTCAGGATGTCGACGAGGGATCGGTCAGATGACGAACCCGATCACGTCGACGATGACATGCGTGGCGTTCTGCCCGGCAGTGATCGAGATCCTGCCGTTCTCGTCGACCGCCGCGAACGTGGTGGCGGCCACCGCGGTTCCGCTCGTGGTCCAGTTCACCGTGCTCGAGTTCGGCACCGTGGCGACGCCGCCGGCGTAGACGGTCAAGAAACCGCCGACCTCCGTCTCGGTCACCGTGACGGTGATGATGCCGGCGCGCACACCGGCCGGGAGCTGCAGGTCGACCTGTCGCGTCTCGTTGACCTTGATCTTGCCGGCCGGCAGATCGCGCGAGTCGTAGACGCGCACGGGAACCTGGTTGAACTGCGTCTCGCTCGAGCGAGCGGCCACCTGACCGCGCACGGCACCACCGGGGAAGGCGGTGTTGTGGACGTTCACGTAGTAGCTGGCAGGATCGGCGATGATCTCATCGATGAGCGCTCCGTCGGCAGGCACGCACTTCGTGAGCTCGGGGCCGGTCTCGGTACCGGTCAGGGCGAAGTTCACCACGACGTCACCGGCGGCACCGACGCGAGCTTCGTGGATGTGTGCCATCGTCCAGGGAGCGACGTTCGTGGTGCTGAGCTGGATACACACCTCGCCCTTGGCTGGGCTGGCGTTGAGGACGGCGAAGCCGAAGCCGTCGGGATCACCCGGATTCGGTACCTCTTCGGCGCCTCCCTTCAGGTGGGCGACGAGCGGGACGGCAGGTGCGTTGCCCGGGCTGGGGCGGGCACCGGAGAGGGCGGCCACGTTGGTGATGACACCCACACCGAGGCCGAGGGTGGCGGCGAGCGGGATGAGTAGATGCTTCTTCGAAAGACCCACGGGGTCCCTCCGTTTCTGTGCTGACGCACGCTGATGACGCCGGTTGGCGTCGGGTGGTGATGCTTCGGACCGTACACCCGCCTCCGAAGGGACGAAAGGTCCGGCCTGGTACTTCCTCGCGACCCTGCCCGATCGACTAGAAAAGGCGTGATGACCGACACGGGCGGGGCCTCGATCGACACGGCGAACGCCCCGATCGCCATCCAACTCACCGACATCGTGAAGCGCTTCCCCGGCGTGATCGCCAACGACGGGGTCAACCTCACCGTCCGCCAAGGCACCGTCCACGCGATCGTCGGCGAGAACGGTGCTGGCAAGTCGACACTGATGAAAACGCTGTACGGAGCGCACCAACCGGACGAGGGAACGATCACCGTCAAGGGTGAGCAGCGCATGTTCTCCTCGCCGAAAGATGCGATCGCCGACGGCATCGGCATGGTGTTCCAGGCATTCATGCTCGCAGCGAACCTCACGGTGTGGGAGAACATCGTGCTCGGCCAGGAGCCCGGCACGAAGTTGTCCCTCGACGCCAACGAGGCTCGCAGGCGCATCCACGAACTCGGCGAACGGTACGGCTTGGAGGTGGATCCCGACGCGCTGATCTGCGACCTCGGCGTCGGCGACAAGCAGCGCGTCGAGATCCTCAAGGTGCTCTATCGGGGCGCCGAGATCCTGATCCTCGACGAGCCGACTGCCGTGCTCGTCCCGCAGGAGGTCGACGCCTTGTTCTCGTCATTGCGAGAACTGACGACCGAGGGCGCGACCATCATCTTCATCTCGCACAAGCTCGACGAGGTCCTGAAGCACGCCGACGCGATCACCGTGATCCGCCAGGGAAAGACCGTCGGCGAGGTGCCCGATCCGAGCACCGTCACCTCGCGTGACCTGGCCGAGATGATGGTCGGCAGCGAGCTGCCAACCCCCGAGACACGCGAGAGCACGGTCACCGATCAGGCCATTCTCGAGCTGTCCGGCCTCACGGTAGCGGCGAGCGAGGAGGGCGGACGAGACCCGGTTCGCAACGTGTCGTTCACGGTGCACCGTGGCGAGA
>JBGTCW010000277.1:0-9612 GCA_041748635.1 Ilumatobacteraceae bacterium
GTCGCCCACGACACCAGCCACGCGCTCGTCGAGCTGGTCGACGCACTCCTCGCCGGCGACATCGATCGATGTTTGGCCCACCTCGCTCCGGACGTGGTGTTGACGAGCGACGGGGGTCCGGACCGTCGCGCTGCCCGACGCCCGGTGGTCGGCGCCGACCGTGTACTGCGTTTCGTCGCAAACCTCTTCGCACGAAACGCTGCGCTCGTGAGCGAGATCCGACCCGTCTCGGTCAACGGGGCCTTCGGTCTCTACATCGAACACCAGAAGGGGCCGCTCGTGTTCACCGGCGACGCCGACGACACCGGCCGCGTGCACCGCCTCTGGATCCAGATGAACCCGGACAAGCTCGCGCGGGAGGCCGTCGAGGAGCCCGACGCTGCCGTCAGAGCTCCATCGAGACGGCGAGGCCGGAGCGATCACCGGATCTGATTTGGGTCGCGGGGTCATCCCCAGGGTGGACGCCCAGCTCGTTGTCACACCTCGGGTGGAGGGCCGAAACCGACCCGTGCCGGATGACCTTGCGCGGCCCGAAGCGGACGATGGGGACATGACCAACACACTCACCTCGACCGCTGCGGTGGAACGACCGACCGCAGACCGACACTCGAACGGAGCCGACGGGACGCTTCGGCGTGACCCGAATGGCCGACCACCGGGGGCCGCCTTCACCGCTCAGGTCCAGAACGCCACCAAGCGGTATGGCAGCGGCGACACTGCCGTCACGGCGCTCGATGACGTCTCGGTGGACTTCTTCGACGGCACGTTCACCGCAATCATGGGTCCGTCGGGTTCGGGCAAGTCCACCTTGTTGCACGTCGCGGCCGGACTGGACACGTTGACGTCCGGCGAGGTCGTGATCGGCGGCGATCCATTGAGTTCGCTGAGCGACAACGAGCTCACACGGCTGCGTCGCGACCGGCTCGGCTTCGTATTCCAAGCATTCAACCTCATCCCGACACTGACGGCGTACGAGAACATCACGCTGCCGACTCGGCTCTCGGGACGTCGTGTCGACGTGACGTGGGTTCGGGAACTCGTGGAGATGGTCGGGCTGACTGATCGGATCGACCACAGGCCCAGCGAGCTGTCGGGCGGCCAGCAACAGCGTGTGGCCGTGGCGCGAGCACTTGCGACACGCCCGCAGCTCGTGTTCGCGGACGAGCCGACCGGCAACCTCGACTCCCGCACCGGTGCCGAGATCCTGGAGTTCCTCCGTCGTGCAGTGCGCGAGATGAACCAAACCGTCGTGATGGTCACCCACGATCCTGTGGCAGCGTCGTTCGCCGACCGTGTCCTGTTCCTCGCCGACGGCCGAATCGTCGATCAGCTCGACGACCCGGACCCCCGTCGGATCCTCGACCGCATGCAGCAGTTCGGAACCTGACATGAACGTTCAACACCAACACCGTCCACCGACGCGACGCGTCGCCGGCATGACCGCGCTCATCGCCGAAACCCTGCGGGGGCTTCGGGTGCAGCGTCGGCGCCTCCTTCCCACCTTCCTCGCCGTACTGCTCGGCGTCGCATTCACCGCCGGAACGCTGATCCTGACCGACACCCTCGGGTCCGCGTTCGAGGCCATGCACGCCGACAACCACGCCAACATCGACGTGGCAGTTCGTAGCGCCGCCAGTTTCGGCGCCGGCCCGGATGCCGAACGAGACCGGATCGCGGCTGCCGTTGTGCACGAGATCGAGTCGGTCGACGGCGTCGCAGGCGTCGCTGGTCGAACCAGCGGATGGGCGCAACTGGCCGGACCCTCCGGTGCATTGCTCGGCGACGTCACATCCGGCGTCGACCCCGTCGGTGAGAACTGGATCGCTGATCCAGATCTCAATCCCTGGCGCCTCGTCGACGGGGCACCGCCAGCTGGAGCCGAGCAAGCGGTGATCGATCGTGCCGCCGCTGATGACCTCGGCGTGTCCGTCGGCGACACAGTCGCTGTCCTGGCCCTGGGTGGTACGCACCACATGACCGTGAGCGGCATCGCCACGTTCCGCGACGCCGACAGCCGCTTCGGGACCGTGACCGCGCTGTTCGACGAGTCGACCGCCCAAGCATTGCTCGGAGAGCCGGATCGTCACGACAGCGTGATCGTGCGCGTCGAGTCCGGCGTGTCCGCCGAGATCGTCGCTGAACGGATCGAGCACGCTGCAAGGTCGGCCGCGGGCGGCGACGTCGAGGTGGTCACCGGCTCGCAGCTCGCCGACGAAGCTCACGCTGTGCACATGCAGGACTGGGCATTCTTCGACATCTTCATGGCCGGATTTGCCGCGATCTCGCTGGCGGTCGGCGGGTTCATCATCTTCAACACGTTCTCGATCACCGTGGCGCAGCGCACTCGCGAGTTCGCTGTGCTCCGGGCGATCGGCGCCGGGCGCAGTCAGGTGCTCGGATCGGTGCTGGTCGAGTCCTTGGGAGTCGCTGCGCTCGCCTCGACGCTCGGACTCGCCGCCGGGATCGGCGTGTCGAAGGCGCTCCATGCGCTCTTCGGCGTGTTCGGCATCGACCTCCCCGCCACCGGCGTCGTCGTTGCACCGCAATCGCTGGCCATCGCGTTCGGCCTCGGTGTCGGGATCACGCTGCTCTCGGCGCTCCTGCCGGCCTTCCGGGCTGCACGCGTCCGTCCGCTTGCCGCACTTCGCGACGCCGCCATCGACCGTGCAGGAACGTCGCGGATGCGCATCGTCGCCGGTACCGCACTGGTGGCCCTCGGTGTCGCAGCGATTGTTGCCGGCCTCGGGTCGAGCGACTCCGTTGCGCTGGTCGGCGTGGGCGGCCTCGCTGTCTTCGCTGGCGCAACCGTCCTGGGTCCCGTCTTCGTGGGTCCGTTCACCCGGCTGATCGGCTGGCCGATCGCACTGTTTCGTGGCGTGCCCGGCCGTTTGGCTCGTGACAATGCCTCCCGCTGTCCGAAGCGGACCGCAGCGACCGCGGGCGCTCTCACGATCGGGGTGGGTTTGGTCGGCCTCATCGCCATCGTGGCAGCGTCGGTCAAGGCATCGATCGACGACATGGTCTCGACCGGCGTGCGCGCCGACGTGGTCATCGACTCCAACAGTGTCGGCCTCGGAGGCCTGGACCGGTCGTTCGCCGACCTTCTGCGCACGCTGCCCGAGGTGGATGCCGTCTCCGGCACCGCCCTCGCCACCGCGGAGATCGATGGCGAGATCGTCGACGTGGTGGGGGTCGACTCCGCCCGCATCGCGTCGTTGCTCGACCTCGGCCAGATCGACGGGTCGCTCACCGCACCGGACGGCTCCGGGCTCGGTACGGATCGGATCGCCGTCAACGCTGACGTGGCAGCCGACCGTGGCTGGGCAGTCGGTTCCGCCGTCGGGGTCACACTGGCCGACGGGGCCGAGCGCAGTCTCACGGTCGGCGCAGTGATCGAGGATCCGTACATCGGTCTGCCCACGCTCGTCGACGCGGCGTTGCTGGAACAGGCCGGTCAAGTGGCGTTCGACATCCAGGTCTTCGTGGCGCTCGCAGACGGGATCGACCACGACACGGGCATCGCCGCGGTCGCCGCAGCAGCGGAGGCGTTTCCACAGGCCACCGTGCTCGACCGAGACGGCTTCGCCGACAACCGGGCCGCGCTCGTCGATCCACTGTTGGGGGTCATCTACGCCTTGCTGGCGTTCGCAGTACTGATCGCCGCGCTCGGCATCATGAACACCCTGGCGCTGTCGATCATGGAACGCACACGCGAGTTGGGCCTGCTGCGTGCCGTCGGAGCAACCCGCACACAAGTGCGAACGATCGTGCGGTGGGAGTCGGTCATGATCGCCGGGTTCGGCACGATGGTCGGACTGGTGATCGGTACCGGCTTCGGGTGGGCGGTCGTGCGGGCCCTCGAGAGCGAAGGCATCACGAACCTGGTCGTCCCCACGACAACGCTCGCCACTGTGGCCGCCCTGGCAGCCGCTGCGGGCCTAGCTGCGGCTGTGGTTCCTGCCCGCCGAGCGGCACGCCTCGACGTGCTCGACGCACTGCGGTCGTGACGTCTCGTAGTCTCGGTGGCGTGACCGAGGCCGCTGTCGCGCCGAAGCACGCGGCATTCCGGCCGCTTGCGCACCTCCGCAGTCTCCCCGTCCTCGTGCAGGACGGGGCGACTGTGGCGGTCCTGCTCGTGGTGCAGTTCGTTGCGCTGGCCTCCAGTGGTGCGGACCGTCTCGACTCGGACCTCACCCGGCCGGTCGACCCCGGGGCGTACGGCTTGATCCTGCTCGCCACCGTGCCGCTGGTGCTGCGACGACGGGTGCCGTACGTCGCTCTGGCGGCGTCGCTCTCGGCGCTGCTCGCTCTGGCCTGGCTCGACTATGGCGGCATCTACGTCGGGTACTCGATCCTCGTGGGCCTCTATTCTGTGAGCGCTCACCGCGGGCTACGCGGCGCCGTCATCGCCTCGCTGCTGACGATCGTGGCTCTCTTCGTGTCCTACCAGTCCGCCAGTTGGGATTCGAACGCCTCCGACTCGGCGTTCGACGTGTTGGCGATCGCCACAGCGGTCGCACTCGGTGACGGCACCCGGAACCGGATGCGCCTGGCGGCCGAGCAAGCGGCCCGACTTGCCACCCTGGATGCCGAACAGGAACGCATCGCCCGTCAAACCGTGCTCGACGAACGGAACCGAATCGCCCGCGAGCTCCACGACCTTGTCGCCCACTCGATGAGCATCGTCGCCGTGCAAGCCGGAGTCGGCCACTACCTCATTGACCGAGACCCGGCACAGGCGAAAGATGCGCTCGCCACGATCGAGACCACCAGCCGCCAGGCGCTCACCGAGATGCGGCGAATGCTCGGCGTGCTCAGGGTCGAGACCACGAGCGAGGCCACCGACGGCGCGAGCACCCTCGAGCCCCAACCCGGGTCGAACGACATCACCACACTCGTCGCCGAGGCCGCGAGCAGTGGCCTCGACGTCCGTCTCGTGGTCGAGCCCGACGGCACCATGCCCGACTTGCCGCCGGGAGTGGCGTTGTCCGCGTACCGCATCGTGCAAGAAGCGCTCACCAATGTCCGCAAGCACGCCGGGCCTGCGCACGTCACCGTCACTGTTCACCACCACACCGATCGGCTCGACGTCACCGTCGACGACGACGGGCGCGGTGTGTCGACGATGGTCGGCGAGCGACGCGGTTTCGGGCTGGTCGGCATGCGCGAGCGCGCCACGGTCCTGGGTGGGACGCTGATGGCGGGACCACGACCGGGCGGCGGGTTCCGCGTCCACGCGACGTTGCCGATCGAGGAGGAAACATGAACACCACCACGACCCAGGCGGAGACGATCCCACGCATCAGGGTGATGGTCGTCGACGATCAAGAACTCGTCCGGGCTGGGTTCTGTGCCCTGCTCGCCTCCGACGACGAACTCACCCTCGTCGGTCAGGCCTCCAACGGCCGAGAAGCGGTCGACATCGCTGCCGCCGCACGACCCGACGTCGTGCTGATGGACATTCGGATGCCGACCATGGACGGAATCGAGGCGACTCGCCACCTGCTCGCAGCGGACGGCGAGCCTCCGGCGGTACTGGTGCTGACCACGTTCGATCTCGACGGATACGTCTACGACGCGCTGCGAGCGGGGGCATCGGGGTTCCTCCTCAAGGACACCCCACCCGCCCAGCTCATCGACGCCGTCAAGATCGTGGCGAGCGGCGACGCGCTGATCGCTCCAAGCGTCACGCGCCGACTGATCGCGGACTTCGCACGACACGCGCCTCCCTCGGGCTCGGTCGCCGACGAGGTGGGACTCCTCACCGAACGAGAACGCGAAGTGCTGGTGCTGATCGCACGGGGCCGGTCCAATTCCGAGATCGCAGCAGATCTGTACGTCGGCGAGTCAACCGTCAAGACCCATGTCGGCAGAGTGCTCTCGAAACTCAACCTCTCCAGCCGAGCCCAAGCCGTCGCGTTCGCCTACGAGAGCGGCCTCGTGGTGCCAGGCAACGGCTGAGCCCTGTTCGAGTCAGGCTGCTCAGGCGATCGAGTCGGCTGACCACGAGAACGCCGGTTCGGGTAGCGGAAACGGATCAGTGGCCCAATCCAGGCCGAAGCAGTCACGGGCGAGGGCCCGCTGCCCCTCGATGTCGGCGTCGTCCGACGTTGCGAGCTGACGCAGCATGCCCGGGACGTCGCCATTGAGTTCGAAGATCACGACGTCGAACGCGTCCCGTGCGACGCCGAACGGACAACGTTGCAGCCAGACGGCCATGTGGGTGAGCCCCCATCGCTGCACTCGTCCGCGGCCGTCCCCAGTCGCTACGGAGTGAGCGATCCGTTCGCAGTATTCCTCGGTCCGGCCCGGCAGCAGCGGCACGGCCGCGGTCACGAACACGTCGAACGGGTCAACGGGCGCTTCGTCGTACTCGGACAGCAACTCGGCCGTCCCCGCGTCACGCAGCGAGGAACCGTGGACCGCCGTCTCCATCGAGCGATACCAGCGGTCGAACTCAGTGGTGACGTCCGCCAACTCGGCGATCGAACGCTCGGGGTCGAGACCGTCTGTTCGTATGACCGCCAGGCACTGCGAAGGTTGCGACCAGCACGCCTGGTGCGTGATCCCCACCGCCGTTCGCGACGCTGAGAACTCCGTGCGACGGGCTCGTATCTCGGCGCACCACTGTGCGTGACGCTCGACGGCGCTCGGCAGCATCGGGTGGACAGTGAGGACGTGTGCCATGACAGCCGCATCGACGATAGTCGACTCGTCGCAGGCTTGGGCCCGGCACGTCCGCGGCGCTCCTTCGAGCGCGAATCATCGGGCACATCGGTGCGGCCATGGACGTCCGGTCGCGCGGGAACCCGAATCGGTTCCACCGGCGTTGGAGATCAGCGAGCGTCTGTGCGTTGGCGAACAACTTGCCGGTCATGAACGTCCGCAAGAACGTGAGCGCGTCGTCGACGGTGCCGATCAGCCCACCGTCGGGCGCCATCGACCGGAGCGCGTCAGGCCGGTGGAGGATGGCATCGCCTGACCACATCGTCGCAACGGCCTCGGTCGGGTTGCCGGCGTGGTGATGCCCGGCGAACCAGGTCAAGTCGAGCGAGAACGGAGTGAGGATGCGGCGGGTGACCACCTCGTGGAGGGGCTGGTCGGTGACAGCTTCGACGATGGCGCCGAGCAGCTGGAAGTTGCTGTCCGAGTAGACGGCCCGCTGCCGCTTGGCGAGCGACAACGCACCGCCTCATGTTGTCACAGAGTCGGCAGTTCGATTCGCACGCTCAGCGTTGTCGCAGTGCTGGCCACCTCGACAGTTCCGGCCTCACCCACCGTGGTGCCCGCGGCGATCCCGGCGAGCGACGACCCGGACCCGTTGACCCGTACGACGTCGATCAGCACGTCCGAACCGTGGCTCGCCGGTGGGACCGTCGGCGTAGCGAATCAGGCGTCGACCGGTTCCAGCCGGGCAGGCACCGTCTTGTGCCACGGGGTGCCGGCGATCGAGTCGCGCAGCATGTTGTCGGTGAGCTCGTTCGGGGCGACTCCGGCTCTTTCGCCGTCCTCGTCGAGCCCCATCCCGTTCGGCAACGAGACGTGACCGGGCTGCATCATCGTGCTGATCTCGACGCGCACGGTCGCGCTCCCGCGCGATGTGACGATGCGCGCCTGCCCGCCGTCGTCGAGACCGAACGTGGCGGCGTCGTCCGCACTGACTCGCAGCGCTCCCTCGGGGTCGCGCTTGCGCCAGGCCGCGTCGCGAATGATCGTGTTCGCCGTGAACGATCGTCGTTCCCCGGCCGAGAGCAACACGGGGAACTCGTCGCTGACCAAGGCCGGTTCGTCGCGGAGGGAGTGCAGCTCGTCGAGCAATTCGGGGATGTGCACGTTGATCTTGCCGTCGGGTGTGAGCACCCGACGCCAGACCTCGTCCCAGCTGTCGTGGCTGAAGGTGACGCCGTGCGGGCTGGTGAGGATGGCGTCGAACAGGCTCTCGCCGAGTTCGAGTCCGTCGCCGGTGAACCCAGCCGCCCGCACGCCCGACTCGAAGCCAAGCGCACATCGATGTGCCGCACCCCACAGCAGCGCAGCCGAAGCGGCACCGTCGGGCAGCGTCGGCCCGAGCGTGCGATACAGCACGATGGGCGCGTACGCCCCGAGCGAAGGATCCGCAGAGGTCGCCTCGAAGAAGGCCGTCGCGAACTCGGCTCGTCCCTGTTCGGCCGCAACGCGCAGTGGTGCCAATTGCTCGGGGGTGATCGCGCCGAGCGCTTCGACCAAGCGGGCGTGGATCTCCGGCTCGG
The DNA here is from genome assembly GCA_041748635.1 of Ilumatobacteraceae bacterium. GTDB lineage: Bacteria > Actinomycetota > Acidimicrobiia > Acidimicrobiales > Ilumatobacteraceae > Sva-07. The sequence continues at coordinate 8,250 of JBGTCW010000277.1, forward strand.
GCAGCGGCCCGTCGGGGGCGGCGATCACCGGTTGGCGGAGGTGGAACACGTTGTGGGGGAACTCGAAGTTGAAGAACGTCGCTTCCCACTTCTCGAACTGGCTCGGCGCCGGCAGCACGTAGTCGGCGAGGCGTGCCGTCTCGGTCATCGACACGTCGATGACCACCAGCAACTCGAGTGACTCGAGGGCCTCCCGCATTCGTTGGCTGTCGGCGAGGCTGTGTGCGGGGTTGCCGCTCTCGACGAGCATCGCCCGGTAGCGATCCGGGTGATCGGTGAGGATCTCGTCGGGGACGACGTTGCACGGCACCAGCCCGCTGATGATCCGAGCCCCGGCGACCGGTGACCGCTTCGACTGACCGGACGGCGGTTCGGGGCGAACGATCGAGATGATCGACGACGCCATGTACTGGCTGCCCTCACGTCCGAAGTTCCCGGTGAGCGCCCACAGCAGTTTTTCCAACCAGCTGTTCATCGTCGAGTGCCGGTTCATCTGGACCCCGAGATCCTCGAACACCGCGACACTGGCTGCGGTGGCGATGCGTCGAGCGGCGGCGCGAATCAACGACTCGTCGACACCGCAACGGGCGCTGTAGTCGGCGACGTCGATTGCGTCGAACTCGGCGACGATGTCGTCGTAGCCAGCCACGGTCGCGGCGACGAAGTCGCGGTCGACGAGCCCTTCCTGCACGATCGTGGCCACCATCGCCGACAGGCAGAAGGCGTCGGTGCCGGGCTTCACCTGCAGGTGGATCCCGTTGCCGTGCGCCACCGCGAGTTCGGCGGTCTCGCTGCGCCGCGGATCGAGCACGATGATCGCCCGCTCTGGGTCGTTGGCGATCTCCTTCAGTGTGGTGCGCGCCCGCGGGATGCCGTGGCTCTGCCACGGGTTCTTGCCCACGAACAACGCCACCTCACAGTGCTCGAAGTCGGCGCGGACCCCGCCACCGATCATCTTGGCGTTCACCCAGAACTCGCCGGTCTTCTCCTGTGACAGCGCGTTGGCCTTGTACCTCGAGCCGAGGGCGCGCAGCGTGGCTCCGCTGTAGCTGCCACCGAGGTGGTTCCCCTGACCGCCGCCGCCGTAGTAGAAGATCGACTCGCCGCCGTGAGCGTCACCGACCGCAGCAAATCGGTCGGCCGCCTCGCGGATCGCCGTGTCCCAGTCGATCTCCTCGAACGTGCCGTCGTCACGACGACGCAGCGGCTGTCGCAGTCGGGTGCCGCGCTGGTAGTGATCGAGACGCAGCGCCTTCTCGCACGTGTAGCCCTGGCTGGCCGGATGCGCCTTGTCGCCGCGGACGCGTTCGAAGCCGAGGCCGTCGGCTGCGACGCGCACTTCGATGCCGCAGTTGCACTCGCA
>JBGTCW010000278.1:0-7446 GCA_041748635.1 Ilumatobacteraceae bacterium
ATGGCGATGAACGACGAAGAGACCGTGGCGCTGGTCGCCGGCGGTCACACGTTCGGCAAGGCGCACGGCGCCGGCGATACGGAACTCGTCGGCCCGGAGCCCGAAGGTGCTCCGATGGAGCAGCTGGGCATGGGCTGGAAGAACAGCTTCGGCACCGGCAAGGGCGTCCACACCATCACGAGCGGTATCGAAGGCGCCTGGACGCCGACGCCGACCACGTGGGACAACTCGTACTTCGACACGCTGTTCGGGTGGGAGTGGGAGCTCACCGAGAGCCCCGCCGGCGCCAACCAGTGGAAGGCATCGAACCCCGAGGCGCAGGACATCGTGCCCGACGCGCACGACCCGTCGTTGCGCCACGCGCCGATGATGACCACCGCCGACATGGCGCTGCGGATGGACCCGATCTACGAGCCGATCTCGCGCCGGTTCCACGAGAACCCCGAGGAGTTCGCCGACGCTTACGCACGTGCGTGGTTCAAGTTGCTCCACCGCGACATGGGTCCCGTGGCCCGCTACCTCGGCCCCGAGGTGCCCACCGAAGAGCTGATCTGGCAGGACCCGGTTCCCGCCGTCGATTATGAGCTGATCGGTGATGCCGACATCGCCACCCTCAAGCAGACGATCCTCGACTCGGGGCTCACGATCTCCGAGCTGGTGTCGACGGCCTGGGGGTCTGCGTCCACCTACCGCGACAGCGACAAGCGCGGCGGCGCCAATGGCGCTCGCATCCGCCTCGCCCCGCAGAACGACTGGGAGGTCAACAACCCGCCGCAGCTACGTCGGGTGCTGGCCAAGCTCGAGGAGATCAAGGCGGGCTTCGCCAAGCCGGTCTCGCTCGCCGACCTGATCGTGCTCGGCGGCTGCGCTGGTGTCGAGGCTGCCGCCAAGGCTGCCGGCCACGACGTGACCGTGCCGTTCTCGCCCGGTCGCACCGACGCCACCGAGGAGCAGACTGACGCCGATACGTTCGTGCCGCTCGAGCCGAAGTCGGACGCGTTCCGCAACCACCGCGGCAAGGGCGACACCCTCAACACCGAGGCTCGCATGGTCGACCGGGCGCAGCTGCTCACGCTGAGCGCCCCGGAGATGACGGTGCTGGTCGGCGGCATGCGGGTGCTCGGCACGAACACCGACGGTTCCGACCGCGGCGTGCTCACCACACAGACCGGCGTGCTCAGCAACGACTTCTTCGTCAACCTGCTCGATCTCGGTACCGAGTGGCAGCCCACCGACGACACCGAGGAGTCGTTCGAGGGTCGCAGTCGTGCGACGGGTGAGGCGAAGTGGACCGGATCGCGCTGCGACCTCGTGTTCGCGGCGAACTCGCAGCTCCGGGCGATCTCCGAGGTCTACGCGGCGAGCGACGCGGGCGGCAAGTTCGTCCGCGACTTCGTCAAGGCGTGGACCAAGGTGATGGACCTCGACCGCTTCGACCTGCGCTGACTTCATTACATCCTGGGTCTGACCCCTGTTGTAACTCCGTTACAACAGGGGTCAGACCCACGATGTAATCGCTGCGCTCGTGACGTGCGGGCGATACTCCGCCGCATGTCCGTGCACGACACCGCCCGCATCGTCGCCGACGACCAGACCTCGTTGGGTCGACGTATCGGGAGGTTCTGCTCAACTCCGTCGCTTCGTGCGCCGATGACTTGGCGTGGTCGATGTGCAGACCGGGTTGCGCCCGGGCATGGTGATGGTGAGTCCGTCCGGTGGCGTCAGGATCATCCGGTCGCGCACGAGCGCCGATGATGGTTGGAACTGCTCCGATGGGGCTGCTCTCGCCGACGACGAGGCGAACAATCCGCATCTGTGGTCGGGGTACGCCCCCGAGGAACTCGTGGCGCAACTCGAACTCGCTCGACAGCTCACCGAGCTCAGCGGTCATCGCGAACTGAGCGGAGGACTCGCCACGTGGGATGCGTGTTCCGGTCGTCCCTGCGTTCTGCCGAGGCTCGCCCGACTCGTCGGTTGATCCGTCAGCGGTCGCCCGACGCGGTGGTGATCACGGCGACGAGGAATCCCGAGTCGGCGACGAACGGCCGAAGATCCCACGTCGACAGGCGTAGCTCGCAGATGAGACCGACCTGCTCGAGGTCGTCGAAGAAGTCCTCGAAGGGATAGTCGCCGCCCGAACCGAACCCGACGACGAGCCGTCCGTCGGGACGAAGGATTCCCGACAGTTGGCGAAGCACCGGTCGGCGCGTCGCCGGGTCGAGGAATCCCATCACGTTGCCGGCACACACGACCACGTCGAAGCCGGGTTCGGTGCCGTCGGGTTGCACGTCGACCGAGTCGAGTTCGCCAAGATCCCCGACGACCCACCGGGGTCCCGGGTGGTCGGCCTGCGCTGCGGCGATGAGTGTCGGGTCGAGGTCGACACCGACGACGTCGTGGCCGAGTTCCGCCAACTGACCGCCGACTCGTCCGGGGCCGCAACCGGCATCGAGGATCCGTGCTCCGCGTCCGACCATTGCGTCGACGAACCGGGCCTCACCGTGGAGATCGACGCCCTCGGCGGCCATCGTCCGGAAGCGCTCGATGTACCAGTCGGAGTGCCCTGGGTTCTCTGCGAGCTTCGCCAGCCACCGGTTCTCGGTCACGTCGTGGCCCGCTCGTCAGTCGATCGTGCGGTAGCGGGCGATGTCGTCGGCGGTGATCGTCGATCCGGCCGCGCTTGCCGCCGCTTGCACCCCTGGATCCATCAACGAGGCGGTGTCGAAGTAGTCAGCGGCGTAGGTGAGCAGGCCGTCGGCGCCACGGCGTCGAACACTCGTGCCCCTGGCCAAGAACACTCGACTGCCGTCGGGCTGGATCGCCATCTGCTGCCACTCCTGCACCGATGTGGCGCCGTCGTCGAGCATCGGACCCAGCGGTTCGAACACCATGTCGCCGACCTTGCCCATGATGTCGGTGAGCCACGCTCGGATCGCCTCGCGGCCGCGGATCGCCCCGAAGATCGGGTCGTGGTAGACCGAGTCCGTCGGATGGAACTCGTCGGCGTCGGCACCGAAGTCGAACGCGCTGGCCAGCGTCTCGGGCACCTCAGGGTCGGGCGTCCAGAGGGTGCGCGGCCAGTCGGGGATCGGCGCGGCGTCGATGCCGGCTTCTGGAGGCGGTGGGACTCGGAACGGACCGGTGTCGTACACGTCGCAGGCCCAGGTGAGCCATCCGTCGCGATGCCGGCGCACGCTTACGCCACGTGACAGCGGCATCCGGTCGTCGCCGATCACCGCAACCATCTGCCACTCGTCGACCGAGGTGCCGCCGAGGCCGTCGTCGAGTAGCGCGTGCGGTGCGGTCGGGACGAACTCGATGAAATCAATCGTGGCCATCGTCGGGATCAGCCAGTTGCGGATCGCCACCTGGCCGTCGAACGCGCCGTAGATCGCGTCGTAGTAGATCGATCCGGTCGGCGCCATGAAGTCCGACATCATCTCCAGCGCGACCGGCTGCCGGCCCGGTTCGGTGAACGCAGGATGGGCGAGCGCCTCGAGCATCCCGGCGGCGTCGAGACCCGACGGCGTGGTGACGACGCGGTCGATGTCCTGTGCGACTCCATCGTGCACTGCGAGGTACGACTCGACGAATTCATCGGCGGTGGTGGGCATCAGCGGATCTCCCCGGTGTCGTGCCACGTGTCGTGATGGATCATCGACGCGGCCGGTAGGCGATGGGCGGGCTTGAAGTCGTCGCCGGTGTAGTAGGCGACGGGGAAGAGTGCGGCCTGTGTCCAGTCGGTCGGGATGCCGAGCAGTTCGCTGACCTCGTCGTGGTGGAACAGATGGATCGTGGTCCACGCCGTGCCGAGACCGCGGGCGCGAGCTGCCAGCATGAAGCTCCACGCCGCCGGGAGGATCGAGCCGTAGGTGGACGCTTGGGCGACGATCATCGGCACCGACTCCATGCGGCCCTGGACACACGGGATCACGAACACCGGAACCTGTTCCAGCACCTCGCCGAGATACGACGCGCTCTCCATCACCTTGGGCATCACGTGCTCGCGTGGGTCGCCGTCGGGCAGCGGCGGCGGATAGCCGGAGCCGGCCATCGTCTCGCCGGCCTGGCGGTAGAAGTCGGCGATGATTCTCTTCTTCTCCGGATCGGTCACGACGACGAAGGCCCAGTTCTGGGCGTTGGTGCCGGTCGGTGCCTGCATCGCAACCTCGATGCACTCGTCGATCAGCTCCAGCGGCACGTCGCGCGACAGGTCGAGACGCTTGCGCACGGAGCGGGTGGTGGTGAGCAGCTTGTCGGCCGCCTCGAGGTCGATCGTCATCTCGCCGACTGTACGAGCCGACCCCGTCCGAGCTACGACCGGATCGCTCTATGGTCAGGAGCGGTTGGCGAAGTACTTGCGGTAGCGCTCGGCGGCTTGCTCGAGTTCGGGGTCGGCGGCGAACTTCGGTTGGAACGCCTCCCACGCGGCCTCGCGCTTGTACGGGATGTACTCGCGCGGGAAGTAGCCCTCGTGCGGTCGGTAGTCCTTCAACACCCGACGCGCCACGGTCGCCTTGTGGACCTCGTCGGCGCCGTCGGCGAGGCCCATCGTGGGTGCCGACGCGTACATGTCTTGCAGTGGCGTGAGGTTGGTGGTGCCGAGCGAGCCGTGGATGTGCAGCGCGTTGAACGAGATCTCCCGCAGCACCCGCGCCATCGTGAACTTCACTGCGGCGATCTCGGTTCGACACTCTTGGCTCGAGGTCCGATCCATCTTCCACGCGGTCTCGAGTACGAATAGGCGCAGCATCTGCAGCTGGGCGTAGCTCTCGGCAATCTTCTCCTGGACCATCTGATGCTCGCCGATGATCTTGCCGTGCGACTCACGGCTGAGCGCCCGCTCGCACATCATGTCGAAGGCCAGCTTGCACTGGGCGATCGTGCGCATGGCGTGGTGGATCCGCCCGCCGCCGAGGCGCCGCTGGGCAAGGACTTTCGCGCCGTCCTCCGGCCCGAGGAGGTGGTCGAGCGGCACCCGCACGTCGCGGTAGATGATGTGGTTGTGGTTGCGGGGCTCGGGCATGATCTCGACGCCCGGCGTCTCGCGCGGCACCACGAACATGCCGTTGGTGCACATCACGAAGAGGATGTCGGCGACTCGGCCGGCGCTGGTGAACCACTTCTCACCGTTGATGACCCACTCCTCGCCGTCCTTGACGGCGGTGGTCCGGAACAGGTTGGGGTCGGAGCCGCCCTGGGGCTCGGTCATCGAATACGCCGAGAACATCTCCTGGTTGATGAGCGGCGTCAGCCAACGCTCCTTCTGCTCGTCGGTGCCGTAGGCCGCGAGCATCTCCATGTTCCCCGTGTCGGGGGCGGCGGCGCCGAACAGTTGGGGCGCAGCCGGGTACTTGCCGAGGATCTCGTTGACGAGACCGAGCTTGAGCTGCCCGAAACCCGGCCCGCCGAGCTCTTCGTCGAGGAAGAGTGCCCAGAGGCCTTGGTCCTTGACCTCCTGCTGGAGCTGGCGCACGAGCTCGCGGACCTTGGGGTCCGGCAGCCGGACGGCATGGGGGAAGACGTAGTGGAGCGGGCCGACCTTCTCCTCACAGAACTGCTGGATCCAGTCGAGCTTCTCCTGGAAGTCAGGTTCGGTCTTGAAGTCCCATGCCATGTCGTTGTCTCATTTCGATGCGCCGGTAATACGAACGTGTCAGAGAGTAATACAGTTGCGGTAATGTTGCGAGCGGCACCATGGACCGCGACACGACCACCGGGCGAGACAAGCTGATCGACTCGGCACGCGAACTCTTCGCGACGAACGGCGTCGAGGCCGTGTCGCTCCGCGAAGTCACCCGCAGTGCTGGCCAGCGCAACACCAATGCGGTGCAGTACCACTTCGGCGATCGCAAGGCGCTCTTGCTCGCGGTGCTCGAACCCCACCATGACCTGGTCGCTGCTCGTCGATCGGCACTGCTCGATGCACTGGATGGCTCGTCGACACCGCCGCTCCGAGCGCTGGCCGGTGCACTGGTCCGTCCCTCGGCGGCGATGCTCGAGGAACCGGGAGGGCGCGAGTACCTCCAGATCGTGTCGCAGCTCGTGCGTGATCCGGCTGCGATGCGCGAGCGCGGGATCTCCGACGGAGCGCTGGGGCGATGGGACCGCATCGCCAAGTCCGCCATGCCAGAGGAGACACTCCCCCTCCATCGTCGCTTCTCCGCCATGCAGATGTGCTTCAACGAGCTGGGGCGCAGGGCATCGTCACGTCGCCGGGCCGATCACCGTCTCTTCGTCAGCGACCTCGTCGACCTCGTCGTCGGCGTGCTCGGCGCCCCGGTGTCGGACGAGACCCTGGGGCTCCTGACAGAACGCGATGCGCCCGACCCTGTCGGCGCGTCGAACGCCAGCTGAACAATCCCTGGACGCGCGTCAAATCCTCGGTCAAGCTTTTCGACAGGACCATCGAAATGCCGTTGCGTCTCATCGGTACCTGCGCCAACGCTCGTACCCCGTGGTTGCCTCAGGAGGCAGACCATGACCGACATCACGCTCACTTCGCCGACGGTGATAGGCCTGCGCGACCGAGCGTGCCTCGACCCGGCGTTGGTCGGTGGCAAGGCCGCCGCGCTGGCTCGTTCGGCTCAGGAGGGCCTCCCGGTACTCGATGCCATGGTCCTCACGACCGAGTTCACGGCCCGGATCGATCGGGGCGAACGGTTGCACGGACACCCTGCCCTCGCAGCGGTCATCGAGCATTTCGGCGACACGCCGCTGGTGGTCCGGTCGTCATCGACCGCCGAGGACCTCGCCGAGTCCTCGATGGCAGGTCGGTTCGAGTCGGTGCTCGACGTGAGCGGTATCGACGGTCTGACCACGGCGACCTCGATGGTGCTCGGGTCGCGCGTCCGCGCATCGCTGGGCACCGATCTGGCCACGGACCACCCGATCGCTGTGCTCGTCCAGCCGTTCGTCAGGGCGCGCTTGGGCGGGGTCCTCTTCGGGGTCGATCCGGTGTCTGGGCGCGCCGACCGGCTCGCCGTCGCCGCGGCGGACAACCCCGAACAGGTCGTCAGCGGCGCGGTCGACGGCATCCGGAACGAACTCGACCACGTGGGAGCGAGGACTGACGACGGCGACGACGAGACGCTGCCCCGGACACTGCGACGTCAGCTCGCAGACTTGGCCGCGGGTGCGGCCGGCCTTCTCGGTGGACCCCAGGACATCGAGTGGCTCGTCGACGAGGACGACGTCCTGCGGCTCCTCCAGAGTCGACCGGTCACGACGGAGATCCGCGGCGTTCCGGAAGGACCCCTGTACGGCCCCGGGCCGGTGGCGGAGACGTTCCCCGATCCTCTTCGACCGCTCGAAGGAGACCTCTGGGTGCCGCCGCTGGAGGAGGCGATGCGCGAGGCACTCATCCTGGCCGGCGTCGCGACACGAGCCTCTCTCGAGGGCCGTCCCATCGTCGTCGCCCCCGGCGGGCGCGTCGCTGTCGACCTC
>JBGTCW010000279.1:0-5979 GCA_041748635.1 Ilumatobacteraceae bacterium
AACGTAGGGACCGCAACGGTCATGTTCACTGACCTCGTCGGCTCGACCGAGATCCGATCTCGTGTCGGCGAAGACGCTGCCGAGACCCTCCGAGCGGTTCACGACGAGGTGTTGGGCGACGCAATCGCCGCGAACGGTGGCTTCGTCGTCAAGCATCTCGGCGATGGGTTGATGGCGACGTTTCCGAGCGCCGCTGGCGCAGTCACTGCCGCCGTGGCGATGCAACAGGAACTCGACCTGCGCAACCGTCGCAGCGACGGCGAGCGGATGCAGATCCGCGTGGGCATCTCGACCGGCGACGTCACCTTCGACGGTGACGACTGCTTCGGGCTCCCGGTCGTGGAGGCACAACGACTCGAAGCGTCGGCGGAGCCGGCAACGATCCGGTGCGCCGAGATGGTCATGCTCATGGCGCGAGGGCGTGGCGGCCACGAGTTCGCGCCATTGGGCCCCCTCGAACTGAAGGGGCTGGCGGAACCGCTCGCGGCTTGCGAGGTCCTGTGGTCGCCGATCGCCCAACCGGACGCGCCGACGGTCGAGCTCGGTCTGCCACCGGTGTTCGCCCATTCGACGGGCCTGCCGTTCTCGGGCCGTGACGAGGTGTTCGAGCAACTTGTCGACGCCTGGAAGCGTTGCGTGGCGGGCGGTTTCGAAGTGGTGCTGCTGGCGGGTGAGCCTGGAATCGGCAAGACCCGGCTCGCCCAGGAGTTGGCCGTGCGCGTGCAGGGTGGCGACGGCCGGGTGCTCGGCGGCCGGTGCGACGAGGACGTCACGATCCCGTTCCAGGCCTTCGCCGGCGCGCTCGACTTCTTCGTTCGCCAGACATCGCCCGACCGGGTGCTCGTCGAACTCGGCGAGTTCCCCGGCGACCTCGTCCGCATTGTGCCAGAACTCGATCGACTCGTCGACGGGCTGCCCTCGGCGCTCGACGACGAGCCCGACGTCGAGCGCTACCGGCTGTTCCAGGCAGTGGACTCATGGCTGTCGGTCGGCGGCACCGACCATCCCCGGCTCCTGGTGCTCGACGACCTGCACTGGGCCGACAAGCCCACCCTGCTCCTGCTACGTCACCTCATCTCCAACCCGCCGGTCGGTTTGATGATCCTGTGCACCTACCGCGACACCGACGTCGACCGCACGCACCCGCTGTCGTCGATGCTCGCAGACTTCCGCCGGATGCCTGCGGTGGACCGCATCGCCCTCGACGGCCTTGGCGACAGCGGTGTTCGCGAACTCCTGACGCGCACCGGTGGGCAAGAACTCGACGAGGAGGGTCTGGCGTTTGCCGAGGTGGTGCAGCGCGAGACGTCGGGCAATCCGTTCTTTCTCGGTGAGGTGCTGCGCCATCTCGCCGAGACGGGGGCGCTGTACGAACGCGACGGGCGCTGGGTGTCCGATCGGCGACCGGAGGAGGTGGGAATCCCCGAGGGTATTCGTGAAGTCGTCGGCAGGCGACTCAGCCGGCTCGGCGATGACGTCGAGACGGTGCTGCGCTCAGCAGCGGTGATCGGCTACGAGTTCGATGTCGATCTGCTCGCCGACGTGGTCGGGCGGGACGCCGACGACGTACTCGACGCGCTCGACATCGCTCGGGGCGCAAACCTCGTGATCGAGGTCGGCGTCGACCGGCACCGCTTCGCCCACGCGCTGGTGCGCGAGACGCTGCACGGTGAACTGTCGTCGAGTCGGCGGGCCCGCCAGCACCGTCGCGTCGCCGAAGCGTTGGAGGCCCGTCACGCCGATGACCTCGACGCCGTCGTGGCCGAACTCGCGACGCACTGGGCCGAGGCGTCAGCCGGCGGTGATCCCTCCCGGGCGATCGAACTGGCGATCCACGCGGGCGACCTCGCCGCCGATCGGGGCGCCTTCGAGAATGCCGTGCGATGGTTCCAGCAGGCTCTCGAACTGATGGAGGACGAGGGCGCTTCGTCGCCTGACCGCCGTCGCACACTGGTGAAGCTCGCAGAGGTCCAGATCTACACCGGGGCCGGAGTAGAGGCGAGGGAGAACGCTCTGGCAGCTGCTCGGGCGTCGATCGCCGCCGGTGACCTCGGCACCGCATGCGAGGCAATGGCGGTCAGCCCGCGAGCCAGCTTCGACAGCAGCGACCCACCGGACCCGGAACGAACTGCACTACTGCGCCAGGTGCTCGCCTTCGACGAACTCACCTCTACGCAGCGAGCGCACATGCTCGGACACCTTGCGACCGAACTCATCTTCGAGCGCGACATCGAAGGTCGCGCCGCTGCACTGACGGAGTTCAGCTCGCTGACCACCGGACTTTCACCACTGGAGCAAGTGCAGCTTCGCAACACCGGCTCTGGCTCGTCTCGCGCCGTCGGGCGGCATGAAGCCGCCGAACTCCTCGAACTCTTCATCGAAGCGGCCCGCCTGGTGCCGCAACCATCACTCCGGATGCGCTACCTGCAAGGAGCCTGCTTCCAAGCTTTCAGGGTGGGTGACCGCGACATTCTGGAACACACGCTGTCGGGGCTCCACCTCCCCGCTGGTCCCAACGCGAACTTCAGCGAAGTCAGCGCCCTGCTTCCGTACACGATGAACCTGACCGTGGCCGGTGACCTCGAAGGCGCAGCGATCAGACGAGTCGATCTGGTCGACGGGATGACAGCCCTCGGGTTGCCCGAAGCCACGGTGTACGAGGCAACGACGATGATGGCCCTCGCACGGGAAACGGGCACCGTGGCGGACCTCGACTTCATCGCCGATCTGACCAAGCAGATGGGCCACCCAGCCAGCGCCGCCCGCGCAGTCGGTGTCTACATCCGCTTCGCCCAGAACGACGTCGATCGAGTCATGACGGCGCTCGATCTGATTGCGACCGAGGAACTCGCTGATGACGCCGGGTATCCCATCGTGGTCGCGTACTGGAGCGAGATCGTCGCCGCACTCCGGATCACAGATCAGTGTCGCCGATTCATCGCCGAACTGGAGCCGATGACCGGCACGCAACTGGCGACGGGCGGGATCCACCTGGGGTCGGCCGACCGGTACCGAGCGCTCCTCCACGACGCGCTCGGCGAACACGACCTCGCCGACGAACTCTTCGCCGCCGCCGTCGAGCAACACGAGGCCTTCCGGACGCCGCCGTGGATCGCCCGGACGCAGATCGACTGGGCAGAGTCGCTGATCGCCCGCGGACAGCTCGACGGAGCCCGGACCCACCTCGACGCAGCCCGAGCTGCGATCGGCGACCTCGACCTCCCCGACAACCAACGTCGCCTCGACACCCTCGCCGCTCAACTCTGAACCCATCGCGAAGCGAGAGGCAGCTGAGGCAACTCTGGATTGTTCGATCCGACCTCGGCGACGCTGATCGCCAAGTAGGTGGGATCCAGACGAATCCGCTCGATGATCCACCAGCGCTCCCACTCGGCGGCTCTGGTTCCGACGGAGTGTTCGCCGGTCGGCATCGCTCGACGCGTCCGATAGGGGGACGTCGGCCGGACGAATCGCTGGTTCGTAGCCCGACGGGAGGTTCGGCGAGATCCGTCTCACATAACGGGCGGCTTTCGGACGCTCGCCGATTGATCAGGTCGACCGGGCGCGGCACGGTTCTTGGATGGATGAAACATTGATTGGATACGCCCGATGCTCCACTGACGAGCAAGACCTCACCGCCCAACGCCAAGCGCGGGGTGTCGCTGTCTCTCGGCGGTCAGATCTACGACCCCGACGACCCGATGGGGAAGTTGTTCTTCAACATCCTCGCCACGTTCGCCGAGTTCGAGGTGGACCTGATTCGGATGCGCACTCGTGAGGGGATGGCCGTCGCCAGGGCCAACGGCAAGCTGAGGGCCGTCAACCGAAGCTGTCCGCGATGCAGCAGCGCGAGTTGAAGCGGATGCATCAGACCGGCGAGTACACGATCTCCGATCTCGGCGAGCTGTTCTCGGTGTCGCGGCCGACGGTCTACCGCACCCTCAGTCGCACACACCCATCGGGAAATCAGTCCGCCCGACTGAACCGCGCCTCGGACAGGGCCCTCATTCGACGCGTGCAGAATGTGACAATGGTTGGGTCAGGGTCGTCCTGAGCTCCCAACGATCCGCTGCTGGCCTTGGTGACTTGTGATCGCCGAGCGGCCTTCCTCGCCTCTCGTCAGGTGAGCCGAGAGGCGAGCCTTGGGGCGTCGTAGGTTGGTCGGGTGCCTCGGCTGAGTGAGTTCTACGGGATCGCGATCTACATGTACTTCGCGGATCACAACCCGCCTCACTTCCATGCGATCTACGCCGAGCACGAAGCACTGATCCGAATCGACGATGGCGGCACGATCAGAGGTGACCTTCCCAGGACCGCAGCGCGCCTGGTTGAGCAGTGGCGAACCCTTCACCGCGACGAACTCCTTGCGAACTGGCTGTTGGCCCAAAAGCCAGCAGCCCTGTCGGGGATCGACCCGCTCCAGTAACGTGTGATCATGACCGTTCTCGCTCGAGTCACAGCCGTCGAACACCTCGGCGCGCGTCTCTTGCGAATCACGTTCTCTGATGGCCTCGTGCGCGAACTGGACTTCGCCGACGCACTGCCTGGCGTACTCGCAACGATCGACGACGATGAGGTCTTCGCTGCAGTCGAGGTCGATGCGGTTGCTGGCACGATCTCCTGGTCGAACGGCATTGACCTCGACCCCGACGTCCTGCACGGCGACGATGCATCAGCGTCGGTCGTTCAGCCGCAGGTCGCACGCGAGTACCGGTTGCAGCAGACGAGCTGAACGCCGCCAATTCGATCCCACGCTCGCACCAAGTCGTAGGCGTCGCTGACTCGAACGCCAGCCGTTGATCTTGTCTCAACTGACGGTCCTCAACCGGACGGCGTCCTCGACCCGGCGATAGGAGAGGGTCCCGAACCAGGCTCTCCGAAGCAGTGGTCCGAGGTCGGCGCGTGGTGTCGCTGAGAACGGACCCCGCCAAGATTCCTGCCGTCTTGCATGCCACGCCACCGACGAGACTGACGGGATGGAAGCTGTCGTGCGACGAGTTCGGACCGACGAAGGCCCTCTCCTCAAGGCGGTCCGTATTGCGGCGTTGGCCGACTCGCCCTCGGCGTTCGGATCGAGCTACGCCGCAGAGGCCGACCAACCGGACGACCACTGGAATGATCGAGCGAGGCTCGGTGCTGCTGGTGAGCGCAGCGCCACCTTCTTCGGTGTCGTCGACGAGGCGGTCGTCGGGCTGGTCTCGGCCTACCGACCGGATCCGTCAAGGCTCTCGACCGAGCTGGTCTCGATGTGGGTGTCGCCGGCACACCGACGAGCAGGGATCGCTGCCGATTTGGTGACGGCTGTCGTGGGTTGGGCTCACCAGAGTGGCATGGCGACCGTCGAGCTGTGGGTCACACACGGCAACGATGCTGCTGTGCGCTTGTACGAGATGGCGGGCTTCCGTTTGACCGGGGACCACCAGCCACTGCCGTCGGACCCATGCAAGGACGAACTCCGAATGCGCCGACCACTCGACTGACCGGCTCCCCAGGCCGGCGGTAGGGGACACCCATTGAGAGGTTGAGTTTGAGTCACTCTGCGGCCACTTGTTGTGATTCGAGAGTGCACGCTCTTTCGGGGCAGGTACGTCGGTGTCGTGACGCTCGGTCATGGGATTTTGGAGCGTCGCCGCGGCGAGTCCCGGTGGGCCCTGAAGGGTTCGTTTGTGTTGGGTACGCCTTCGATCGAGCATCTTGCCGGGATCGTTGGGCCGTTCAACACAGTCAACGACCAGATCATCATTGACGCCACCATTCCTCGTGCTCGCACTTCCAACGTGGTTGAAACACATCCTGTCGCGGGCGTCGCTCCTGGTGAATTACATTCCTCCGATGGGAAAGATTGTCGTCGCCGGTGGTGGAGTTTGTGGAATGGCGGCAGCAATGATGCTGGCGGACGACGGCCACCAGGTCACCGTGCTCGAACGAGACGCCGAGTCGCCGCCTCCCCGTCCGGAGGAAGCATTCGGTGATTGGGAC
>JBGTCW010000280.1:0-10105 GCA_041748635.1 Ilumatobacteraceae bacterium
CTCGACGAGCTGATCCGTTCACTCAACTGACATTCCCCCTCCCCGAAAAATGCGCACCACAGACCCGCAGGCGGTCACATCTGCGCACAATTCGGTGAAGCGTCAGGACTTGTCGTGGGTGCGACGGTGGACGACGTCGCCGCTGGCGTCCATCAGGTGCGCCCGAACGAACCACTGGAAGAGCTCCAGTTGGCCGAGGTGTCCGACGAGAAGATCCTCGGTGACCGGATCGGTCCCGCTCACTTGGTCGACGGCGCGGCGATGATCGGCGATGACACCCGAGTACACGTCGTCGAGCGCCACCAGGTGCTGCACACTCGGCGCCCGGTCGAGGGCGTAGTCGTCCCAGTCGCGCATTTTCACGACGGCGCCTGGCGTGCCCTTCGGCGCGCCGCCGAGCGTTGCGATGCGTTCGGCGACGGCATCGCTCTGCAGGCGCACGGAGTCGACCTGCGGATCGATCATCTCGTGGACAGCGATGAAGTTCATCCCGACAACGTTCCAGTGCACGTGCTTCAGCGTCAGCTGCAGATCGATCAGCGCTACGAGGCGCTGCTGCAGCGTCTCGATGATTCCGGCGGACGCTGAATCGGAGAGTTGGGGGACGGTGGTCTTGATCTTCTTTGCACTCTTCTTTGCAGTCATGGCATCACTTTTCCCGACCGGGCGACCAGATAAACGTCGCAGCTCGGCTCAACTCGGCTCGACTGCTCGCATCATGCGACGCAGCATCGCGGGGAAGATCACGGCGTGGAACGGGATCAGCACCATCCAGTACAGCCGGCCGAACACACCACGCGGCACGAACCGCGCCCGTTGTGTCACCACCGTGGCGGCGCCGTCGGGCGCAGGCGCAGTGCGCCACTCGAGCCAAGCGTCGCCGGGGAGCTTCATCTCGGCGTGGAGGCGGAACAAGTCGTCGTCGATGGCATCGACTCGCCAGAAGTCCAGGGCCTCGCCCACGACGATCTCGTCGGGATGTCGCCGACCACGGCGCAGCCCGACACCGCCGGCCAGCTTGTCGACGGCGCCCCGAATCGCCCAGAGCGGCCCGAACCCGTACCAACCGCGATCGCCGCCGATGCCTCGAACCACCCGCTGAACGCTCGCCGCCGACGCGTTCACCGTGACCGTACGACGATCCTCGAAGACCGTGCCGCCCGCCCACGTCGGATCCCACGGTGCCGGACGCGCCGCTTGCTGACGAGACGAGTACCCGGACCAGCGCGTCGGAATGTCGAGATCGGCAACCGCGGACAGCGCCGCTTCGATGGCGTCACGCACGGGCATCGGCTGATGATCCGACACCGCCCGGGCGCTGTCGTCCGTGACGACGACGTCGTTCTTCAAGCTGCCGATCAGGCTGTCGGCCAACGCCCGCGGGAGCGGGGTCACCAGATTGACCCAGTGCGACGACAGATGCGGCGAGAGCAGCGGCACGGGCAGGATCATGCGGCGTCGCAAGCCGGCCACCTCCGCATACACGTTCATCAACCCCCGATAGCTGAACTCGTCGGGTGCGCCGACTTCGATGATGTCGTGATGTCGATCGCCCGGCCCGCGGCCGATGATCGCCACCAGATAGGTCAGCAGGTCGGCGATGGCGATCGGCTGGACCCGGGTCTGCGTCACCCAACGAGGCGCCAACATGGCCGGGAGTACCTCGACCAGGCTGCGCAGCATCTCGAACGACGCCGAACCGGCCCCCAGGATGATCGCCGCGCGCACCTCGGTGACTGGTGTCGAGCCAGACGCCAGCTCGCGCCCGACGTCGTGGCGCGAGCGCAGGTGTGGCGATAGGTCGTCGTCATCGTCGCCGAGCCCGCCGACGTAGACCAGGTGGCGCACCCCCGCCCGTTCGCACGCGAGCCGGGCGTTGCGTGCAGTCACCTGTTCCTGCTGCATGAAGTCGTCGCCGACGCCGAGTGAGTGGACCAGGTAGACGACTTGGTCGACATCAGCGAACGCTGCCCCGATCGACTCGATGTCGGAGAGGTCGCCCTCGACGACCTCGACGGTGCCGGCCCATGCTGTCCCCGCGAGCCCCTCGGGCGCCCGGGTCATGCATCGCACCGACAGGCCGGCACGCACCAACTCAGGCACGAGCCGGCCTCCCACGTAGCCAGTGGCACCCAGCACGAGGACTCGACCGGTGTGCTCCATCTCAACCATCCTGCCGTGCCTTCGGCGTCGATCACCGTTCGTGCGCAGTGTTCAGTGCCGGTTGACGGCGCCCGACGGCGGGTACAGCATTTCTCATGACCAAGAATCCCCCCTCGCCGGCTCCCGACACCACCATGCGCGAGTTCGACGTGGCGATCCTCGGCGGTGGTGGCGCCGCCGAGGCACTCGCAGCCGCGCTCGACGGCAGTGGCCGCCGCGTCCTCGTCGCCGAACGCGCTCGCGTGGGCGGCGAATGTCCGTTCGTCGCCTGCATGCCGAGCAAGGCGATGCTGTACGACGCCGGACGCTCCACACACTGGAACCGCGCTGTCGAGCGCCGCGCCGGGATCGTCGAGCATCTCGACGATCGTGGACACGCCGAGCAACTGACCCGGGACGGGGCGCTCCTCGTACGCGGCGACGCCACCATCGTCGACGAGCACACGATCGAGGTCGATGCCGTCCGCTACCGGAGCGAACACCTCGTGCTCGCCACCGGTGTTGCGCCCGTCATTCCCACCATCGATGGCATCGACACCCTGGGCGAGCACCTGTGGACGAGCGACGATGCCCTCACGACGACCGAGCGCCCGGTTCGATTGACCGTGATCGGTGGCGGTCCGATCGGCTGCGAACTCGCCCACCTGTTCGCCGGATTCGACACCGAGGTGCACCTGATCGACAACGCACCGGGCGCCTTCCCCGAACTGCCGGACGAGATCGGCGCCATCGTCGACGACGGTCTGCGGGCGGCTGGCGTGCGCGTCTGCCGGGGTCGGTCGGTGGTGAAGTTCGAGATGCGGGGCGGCAACGTCCAGATCACGCTCGACAACGACGCGAGGTTGGTCACCGACCGCGTCGTCGTTTCGGTTGGCCGATCGGCCAATCTGGTCGAGATCGGCGTCGATCGGCTCGGCTTGGACCCGAGCGAGAACCTCCCCGTTGGCGACAACGGACGGATCGACTGCCCCGGATCGGTGTGGGCGATCGGCGACGTCGCCGGACTCGGCCAGTACACCCACCTGGCAAACCACCACGCTGCGGTCGTCGCCGACCATCTCGTCGGTGACGGACGGCGCCGCTTCGACGACGTGGTCGTGCCCGCCTGCATCTTCACCCGCCCACCGGTGATGATGATCGGACCGACGCCCGACCAGCTCGGCGAACAGGTGACCTGGGTCGACGCCAGACTGTCCGAGGTCGCACGTTGGACGACGGATGCGCTGGGCGACGGGTTCCTCACGATCGGCGTCGATCGACGGAGTCGAACCGTGGTCGCCGCCCACGGCATCGGTGCCCGCTTCGACGAGCTCGCTGCGGCTCTGATCATCGCGATCGACGGCGGCATCACGGTCGATCGACTCGCGATGTCGATGTGGCCCTTCCCCACAGTCGGCGAGATCCTTGGGCCGATCCTACGACGAGCGGTGGCTGCGCTCGACGAGTGACCGGACACCGTCGGCGACGGTGCCGTCAGTCGAGCAGCGCGCTCAGGCCCTCCGAGGCACCCGGCGAGGCTTCGAGCCAGTCACGCATCTGTTCGAACGATCGGTGCAGCAGGCGCGACACGTGCATCTGCGAGATTCCGACGGCCTCGGCGATCTCGGTCTGCGAGCGCCGCTCGTAGAACCGGAGTCGAACGATCTCCTGCTCGCGCTCGGGAAGTCGGGCGATCAGCTCCACGACCAGCTGGCGATCGTCGACGTGGCCGAAGCCGGCGTCGTCCGTGGCGAGCGCCCGCTGACGATCACCCATCGAGTCGGATTCGTCGTCGCCGGCTCCAGCATCGAGCGTGCCGACGTTGTACGCCGCCGTGGCCGACAGGCCGCGCAGGACGTCGTCGCGGTCGACGTCGAGGTGGGCTGCGATCTCGTCGATCGTCGGCGACCGGCCGATTCGTTGCGACAGTTCCTCCGATGCGTTGCGGACCAGCAGATGCAGCTCCTTCGCCCCGCGCGGGACGCGCACGGCCCACGAACGATCGCGGAAGTGTCGCTTCAGCTCACCTTCGATCGTGCGCCCAGCGAACGCCGAGAACGGCGAGCCGAAGTCGGGATCGAACCGGTCGACCGCCTTGACGAGACCGAGCATCGCCACCTGGCGAAGATCGTCGTCGCTGCCGTGGCGCCGGAACCGCTTCGCGATGTGGGCAGCGAGGCCCATGTGGCGCTCGACGAGTTGGTTGCGAACGCGACGACTCTTCGATGCGGCGAACGTTCGGAACAACTCGAGATCGTCGAGGTTGTCGTCCATCCCGGACGCTCCGCTCATGCGTCGGGGCGCACGGCGTCGACGTTCGACGCCGTCGCCGCCTCGGACGCGGTCTTGACGAGGGTCACGGTCGGTCCGGCGACGTCGTAGGAGTCGACGACCGAGTCGAGGATGCTGGTGGCGAGATCGTCGAGGTCGACCTCAACCGCACGACTGTTGGTCGTGATCGTGACCGAGACCCGGCCGTCGCCGATCCCGAACGACGCCTCGACGCGATCGTCGTCGCCGTCTGCACCGTCGGCAATCGACGACACGACCTCGCTGATCGCCAACCGCAGGTCGTCGATCTCGTCGATCGAGAAGCCGGCATCGGCTCCGAGCGAGGCAGCCACCGTTCGCAAGGTCGCGATGAAGTCGGTGCGCAGCGGAAGCGAGACGTCGACCCGATCTGAACCTCTGTCGGAATGCTCGAGCGTGTGATCAGCCATCGTGGCCACAAGATAGTCCGCTCGATCGTGCGGCACGGCGTGCCAGACTCACGGCATGGCGACGATCGTCCTCACCGTGATCGGCGACGACCGAGCGGGCCTCGTCGATGCGCTGGCCGGGCCGATCGCCGCCCACGGTGGGAGCTGGGATCGCAGCCACATGGCCCGCCTCGCGGGCAAGTTCGCCGGGATCGTCGTGGTGTCGATCCCGGACGACCGCATTGATGCCCTCGCCGCCGACCTTGCGGTCTTGGGAACACGGGGATTGCTCGACGTCACGGTCGCTGTCGCCGCCGCTGACACACTGGCTGACGGAGGCGACGGCGACGAGCTGCTTCAACTCCACCTGATCGGCGCCGACCGACCCGGCATCATCCGTGAGATCGCCAACGCACTCGCCCAACGCAACGTCAGCATCGAAGAACTCGAGACCTCGTCATCGTCCGCGCCGATGTCGGGCGAGCCGATGTTCGAGGCGACTGCGTCGCTGCGGGTTCCGGCCGACACCGATCCCGCCGACCTGCGCACCACACTCGAAGCCATCGCCAACGAGTTGATGGTCGACCTCGCTGTCAGCGCCCGCCCTCCTGGCCCGCTCGACCCACCGCCCGACGAGCGGGGGTGACGATGACCGACCACGACGAACCCGGCAACGACCGGGAACGAATCCGCCTGACCCAGTTCAGCCACGGCGCCGGTTGAGGCTGCAAGCTCGCCCCCGGCGAGCTGGCGCACGTCGTGCGCCACCTCAACTCCGCTCACCCCGACGAGCTGCTCGTCGGACCAGACACCGGCGACGACGCCGCCGTCTGGCGACTCGACGACGACCGAGCCCTGGTGTCGACAGCCGACTTCATCACGCCAGTGGTCGACGACGCGCGCACCTGGGGACGCGTGGCCGCGGCCAACAGCGTGTCGGACATCTATGCCATGGGTGGACGCCCGTTGTTCGCGCTCAACCTGGTCGGGTGGAACACCGATGCGCTCCCGACATCACTGCTCAGCGAGGTGCTCGCCGGTGGCCAGGACATCGCCACCGAGGCGGGGTTCGTGATCGCCGGCGGTCACACCATCGACGACCCCGAGCCCAAGTACGGCATGGCGGTGACCGGCGAGGCTCACCCTGACCACCTGCTCACCAACGCCGGACTGCGAGCCGGCCAGGACATCGTGCTCACGAAGGCGCTCGGCGTCGGCGTGCTGACCACCGCCATCAAGAGCGATCAGGCGACGCCAGAGCAGGCCGAGGCAGCGGTCGCCTCGATGGTGCGCCTCAACGACGTCGCCTCGCGTCTGGCGCTCGCTGCGGATGTCACCGGATGCACCGACGTGACCGGGTTCGGGTTGCTCGGCCATCTCGGCCGGATGGCGATCGAGTCCGGAGTCAGCGTCGATGTCGACGTCGCAGCGATTCCGTTTCTGCCCGGCGCCCGCGAGTTGGCGACGATCGGGGTGATGCCCGGCGGCAGTCGGCGCAATCTCGCCTGGGTGCTCGATTTCGTCGACGTCGGCCCCTACGACGAGCTCGAGCAACTGCTGCTCGCCGACGCGCAGACCTCTGGCGGCCTCGTGTTCGGCGTCGATCCGGCGCACACGGCCCACGTCCTGTCCGAACTCGCCGCCACCGGCCACCGAGCCGCCCACATCGGCACCGCACACGCCGGCCTTCCCGGCCTGACACTGCGCTGACCCCCGGCCAGCCACCCCGTTCGTGTTGCACTCCGGATGGGACGGCTCATCCATACCGTGACGCGAACGGGGATGTTGGGGCAGACTCATCGCATGAGCGTCGACCAGAGCACGACCGACACCAGTGATCCCGACACCAGCGACCTCAGCGCGGCCGACGTCGCGTGGGACATCGACAGCATCCTGCCCGACGGCACGTCACCCGCCGAGCTGTTCGACGAGGCCGACGCGCTCGCCGACGGACTGATGTCGTTGCGTGGCCGGGTAGGAGAACTCGACGCGGGCGAGATCGCCGATGCCATGCACACCATGGCCGAACTCCACGACGTCATGTCCCGCGCCGCCTACCACGCGATGCTGGCGTTCTCGGTCGCCACCGACGACCCGGCGCGGGGCGCAGCGATGGCGGCTGCCCAGGAGCGTTCGACCGCCATCGGCACCAAGCTGATCTTCTTCGACCTCGAATGGGCGGCCGCCAACGACGACCACGCGGCCCACGTCCTTGCGGACCCCCGCCTCGACTTCTGCCGCCATCACCTCGACAACCTCCGGCTCAGTCGGCCCTACCTGCTCACCGAAGCCGAAGAGACGATCGTCGCCGAGAAGAGCCAGACCGGCTTCGGGGCATGGACCCGGCTGTTCGACGAGCTCACCTCCGCGATCACCGTCGACCTGCCCGACGACCTCGGAGGCAGCGGCGTCCCGCTGATGCAGGGCCTCTCGATGATGCAGCACCCCGATCGGGCCGTGCGTCAGCAGTTGGCCACTGCCGTCACCGCCGGCCTCGAGCCGGGTCTTCGCACACGCGCCTATCTCTTCAACACGTTGCTGCACGACAAGGCGATCGACGACCGGCTGCGCGGCTATCCGTCGTGGATCTCGTCGCGCAACCTCGCCAACGAGGCCTCAGACGAATCGGTTCAGGCACTGGTCGACGCCGTGGTCGACAACTACTCGATCGCACAGCGGTGGTACACGCTGAAGGCGCAGATCCTGGGCCTCGACAAGCTCGCCGACTACGACCGCATGGCCTCGGTGGCGACCGCGGATCGCGACATCGGATGGTCGGAAGGCACGCAGATCGTCCGCGACGCCTACGCCTCGTTCTCACCCGAGCTCGCCGGCATCGTCGACCGCTTCATCGACGAACGGTGGATCGACGCACCTGTCCGCCCCGGCAAGCGAGGCGGAGCTTTCGCCGCAGGCGTCTCGCCGACCCACCACCCGTACGTGTTGCTGAACTGGACCTCCAAGACCCGCGACGTGGCAACCCTCGCCCACGAACTCGGCCACGGGGTGCACTTCTACCTGGCCCGAGAACAGGGCATCTTCCACCAGAGCACTCCGCTCACGCTCGCCGAGACCGCGTCGGTCTTCGGCGAGACCGTCACCAGCAATCGTCTGCTGTCGATGATCGACGACCCCAACGAACGTTTCGCCCTGCTCGCATCGTCGCTGGAGGACTCGATCGCCACGGTGTTCCGCCAGATCGCGATGAACCGCTTCGAGCATGCTGTCCACACCGCACGGCGCACCGAGGGCGAACTCAGCGTCGAACGGTTCGGCGAGCTCTGGGCCGAGAGCCAGCAGGCGATGCTCGGCGACTCGGTCGAGATCACCGACGGCTATCGGAGCTGGTGGAGCTACGTCCCGCACTTCATGGGCTCGCCGGGCTACGTCTACGCCTACGCCTACGGCCAGTTGCTCGCACTGTCGGTGTATGCGCGCTACCAGGTGGAAGGCGAGGTGTTCGTGCCGGCGTATCTCGATCTGCTGCGGGCGGGTGGTTCCGACACCCCCGAGAACCTGGCCCGCATCGTCGACTGCGATCTCGCCGACCCGAACTTCTGGCGCAACGGTCTGGCGATCGTGGAGGCACAGCTCAACGCAGCCGAGGACGCAGCCCGCGCGGCCGGTCGACTCTGAGCCACTTGGGTCGCTCGCCCCGAGGGTCTACGGTGGCCGGGTGAGTGACGAACAGCGGCCGTACGGTGCCGCGCCGACCGATCCGAACCTCAAGCGTGTCCGCACCCGGCACTTCCAGCGGGCCAAGGAACAGGGCATCAAGATCACGGGTCTGACCAGCTACGACTACCTGTCGGCGTCGATCTTCGACGACGCCGGCATCGACTTCCTGCTCGTCGGCGACTCGGCCGGCAACACCGTGTTCGGCTACGACACCACCATCCCGGTGACCGTCGACGAGTTGATCCCCCTCACCGCCGCCGTCGTGCGCGGCGTCAAGCGAGCGTTCGTGATCGCCGACATGCCGTTCGGCTCGTACGAGAACGGACCCGATGAAGCGCTGGCCACCGCCATCCGGTTCATGAAGGAGACCGGAGCGCATGCGGTGAAGCTCGAAGGCGGCGTGCGTAGCGCCAAGCAGATCAAGCGGATCGTGCGGGCCGGGATCCCGGTGATGGCGCACATCGGCTTCACGCCGCAGAGCGAACACGGACTCGGCGGTCACATCATCCAGGGACGCGGCGACGGCGCCGAGCAGTTGATCGCCGACGCCCACGCCGTCGAGGAGGCGGGCGCGTTTGCCGTCGTGCTCGAAATGGTGCCGTCGGCGGTCGCCGCCCAGGTCACCAAGGAACTCTCGATCCCGACGATCTCGGTGGGCGCCGGGCCGGACTGCGACGGACAGCTGCTCGTGTGGAGTGACTGGGCCGGGTTCACCCGAGGGCGCATCCCGAAGTTCGTCAAGCAGTACGCCTCGATCGGACAGACCCTGCACGACGCTGCCGTGGCGTTCCGAGAGGACGTCGAGGCGGGCGAGTACCCGGCCCCCGAGCACGAGTACAGCGAGTGACGGTGCCGACCAGACTGCACACGGTGCAGCGCGGGGACGGGCCGCCGATCGTGTTCATCCACGGCATGGGCACCTCGGCGGCCACCTGGGATCGGTGTACCGAACTGCTCGCCGATCGGTTCACGACGATTGCGGTCGACCTGCTCGGCCACGGCGAGTCGCCCGTTCCCGACGATCCCGCCGAGTACACGCGCGACCGAGCCCTGGCCGACCTCGACGACGTGCTCGCCGGCCTCGGCGCACCTGCGGTGCTCGTCGGCCACTCGCTCGGCGGCTATCTCGCCCTCGCTCACGCCGCCACCTGCCCGGGGGTGGCGCGGGCGGTCGTGGTGACCAACACCGGCCCGGGCTTCCGGGATCCGGACAAGCGCGAGGGTTGGAACGAACGGTCGCGCCGAAACGCTCACCGCTTCGGCGTGCCCGAGCAGGTGACGACGCTGAACCTGCAGGAGGACTCCGTCGTGATGGACCGACTGGCCGACATCACCACGCCGACGCTCGTGCTCGCGGGCGGCGCCGACCGGCCCGAGTACACCGGGTCTGGTCAGTACCTCGAACGCAAGATGCCCGACGCACGACTGGTGGTGGTCGACGGCGGCGGCCACGCGATGCACGAGGACACCCACGCGACCGAGGTGGCGACGCTGATCGCCGGTTTCGTGTCAGGTCTCCCAGATCAGTAGTGACGGAGTTCGACGACGAGACCGTCCGGGTCACGCACGTAGAGCGACGTGCCGTC
>JBGTCW010000281.1:0-4375 GCA_041748635.1 Ilumatobacteraceae bacterium
GGGTCGAACCCGGCCCAATGCAGCACCGCCGCTGCGTCGGTGGAACCGCCACCGAGTCCGCCGCCGTGGGGAATCTGCTTCACGAGGTGGACACCGGCGCGCACCTCGACCAGTGCCAGCGCGCGTGCCACGAGGTTGCCGTCGTCGAGCGGCATGCCATCGGCGAACTGACCTGCGGCCGAGATCCCCGTGGCACCCGATGTCACCGTGAGCAGATCGTGCAGGTCGAGGCTCACCATCTCGGCGTCGATCAGGTGGTAACCGTCGTCACGGACGCCGGTGATCCGCAGTCCGAGGGTCAACTTCGCGTGCGCTCGCAGGTCGGTGGGTTCGTCGATCGTCGGTTCGTCGATCGTCCTGCCAGGGGATGTCACGGTGCAGCGTTCCCGGCTTCGAGGTGGGCGTCGGTCAGGCGACACCAGGCGACGACGTCGAGCTCCTCGGGGCGTGCCGTCGGGCTGACGCCTGCGATGTCGTAGGTGGCCGGCGCCACGATCCCGGCGAGCGACTTGCGCAACATCTTGCGGCGCTGTCCGAACCCGGCGCGAACCAGCGCGAACAACGCGTGGGGGTCGGTGGCCGGAGGTGTACGTCGGGTGATCTCGACGAGCGCCGACTCGACGTTGGGTCGGGGGACGAACACCGACGCCGGCACGTGGCCGACGACCTTGGCGGTCGCCCAGTAGGCGGTCTTCACGCTGACGGCTCCGTACGCCGAGGTTCGAGGTGCGGCAGCGAATCGTTCGGCTGCTTCGCGCTGGACCATCACCAACATCGTGGTGATCGCGGCCACGTCGTCGAGCAGATCGCAGATCAGCGGGGTCGCGACGTTGTACGGCAGGTTCGCAACGAGACGCCAGTCGTCGCTGCCGGCGAGGAGTTCGTGCCAGTCGAGGCGCATTGCGTCGGCATGCACCACGTGGACGTTGGATCGGTCGGCCACGACCTCGCGCAAGAGCTGCACCACGTCGGGGTCGACTTCGATGGCGACGACGTGGGCGCCGGTGTCGGCGAGTGCGAGGGTGAGCGATCCGAGGCCGGCGCCGATCTCGGCGACACGACTCTCGGGTCCGACACGGGCGAGGTCGGCGATGCGACGAACCGTGTTCGGATCAGCGACGAAGTTCTGGCCGAGGTCTCGACGCGGCGCAAGCGATCGCGAGTCGAGGAGCTCGCGGATCGTCGGACGCGAGTGCGTCACCGACGGATCTCGACCGCGATCGGCGCGTCGGTGAGGTCGGCGATCGTTGCGAACATCGAGGAATGCATCACGACTTCTCCGGCTGCTGTGCCCGGCGCCAACAGCGTCGTGCACGTCACCGACCTGTTGTTGGCGAGGTTGATGACGGTGATCCGGGTGCCGCTCGTGATCCCGGGAGCGATGCATTGGTCGGAAGCCACACTGCTGCGGAATGTCGCCTTGGCAGTGATGCCGTCGATCGTCGGCCTGGCGGGAACGGCGATCTCGGGTCGGTCGGCGCCGGCGGGGCTGGAAGGCCCCTCGAGGAAGACCGGGGCCACCTCGCCGTCGGGTGCGTCGCGGTTGTCGACCGGAGTCGCCATGGCGGTGTCTCGGGGCGCGGAGTCCACCTCGGCGTCGAGGCCGGCGATGGCCAGGTTCGGACCGGCCGACTGTCCCGACGTGTTTGCCCACCAAAGTGCAGGCAGCGCCACCAGGGTCAGGACGGTCGCTGCGATGAATCGGCGCCGGTCGGTGTCGGTGAGTGACATGGTTGCTCGTCGTGCGGTACGGGCGCCGTCGACGATGCTCGTCACCGGCCCGGCCTGCGGGTCGGCAAGCGTACCGGCCTGGTTCACGCCCGGCGAGTCGAAGCGTGACCGTCGACCACCCAGAGTGGTCGCTCGGTCCCCCGTGCCCAGGGCACGGGGACCGAGATCAGGTGCTGAGGGCGAACACCGACCGAGCGTTCGCCGTCGTGGCGGCGGCAAGCTCCGTGACCGGGATGTCGCGCAGGTCGGCGATGTGCTGGCCGACGTGGGTCACCCACGCCGGGCGGTTCTGCTGGCCGCGGTGGGGCACCGGCGCAAGGTAGGGGCTGTCGGTCTCGACCAGCATCCGGTCCAGCGGGCACAGCACCGCAGCCGCTTGCACGTCCGCCGCCGCCTTGAACGTCACGATGCCGGAGAACGACAACAGTGCACCGATCTCGAGCGCTCGCCGCGCCTCGTCCGGGCCGCCGGTGAAACAGTGCAGAATCGTCCGCTCCGGCACACCGACCTCGTCGAGGACGGCGAACGTGTCGTCCCATGCGTCACGACTGTGGATCACGAGAGGAAGGCCGCGCTCGTTCGCCACGGCGATCTGCTCGGCGAATACCCGCTGTTGCGTCGCGCGCGGTGAGTGGTCGTAGAAGTAGTCGAGGCCGCACTCGCCGACGGCGACGATGCCGTCGGTGTCGAACAGGTCGATGATCGTGTCCACACCGTTGACCGCGTCGTGGGGATGTAACCCGACGGTTGCATACACACCGGGATGGGCCGTCGCGGCGGCGGTCGCTGCGAGCGACGTCGCGCGATCGCACCCCACCGAGATCAGCGTCGTCACTCCGGCCTCGGCCGCCGCGGCGACGGCCTCCGATGCACCCCCAGGAATCCGATCGTCGTGCACATGGCAGTGCGAATCGACCCACTCTGGCGTGCTCGGCCTCACGGCAGGTCTCCTCGTGACGGTTGGGGTCGGCCTCGCTCCGGCTCGTCGCTGGCGCTTCCCTCGCCGGTGTCTGGCGTGCTCGGCCTCACGGCAGATCTCGGCCTCACGGCAGGCGGGGGAACAGGGCGTCGCCCTTGGTGACGGGTGAGCCGGGAACGTATCGGCCCCAGTGGGCGGCGTCGGGGAGGCGTTCGTCGGCGACTTCACCCGCCAGGCCGATCCGCTCCCAGATCGCCTGCGCCGTGTGAGGCATCGCCGGATGCACGAGCACCGCCACGATCCGTAACGCCTCGAGCGCGTCGCCCATCACGGCGTCGACCTCCAGACCCGGCTCTGACTTCCATGGCTCGTTGGCCTCGAGGTGCGAGTTCGTGGCGCGCACCAGCTGCCAGGTCGCGTCGAGGGCCTTGCTCGGCTGCGCCGCGCCCCAATGCGCCGCGGCGTCGCGGTACGTCGACACAGCCACTTCGGCCAGTGGACTGTCGAGGCTCGGGGCGGTCCCGATGCCGTCGCACTTCTTTGCGACGACCGTCGCCACCCGGGCGAGCAGGTTGCCGAGATTGTTCGCGAGGTCGGCGTTGTAGCGCGACGTGAAGCCCTCGATCGAGAAGTCGCCGTCGTTGCCGTATGCGGTGTCGGCGAGCACGTAGTAGCGGAACCCGTCGACGCCGACCTCGTCGATCAGGTCGAGCGGATCGATCACGTTGCCGGCGGTCTTGCTCATCTTCTCGCCTCCGGACAGTAGCCAGCCGCCGATCGCCCAACCCTTCGGCAGCTCGACGCCAGCGGACATCAGCATCGCCGGCCAGTACACGCAGTGCTGGCGAATGATGTCCTTGCCGATGAGGTGGTAATCGACCGGCCACCAGTCGGTGTAGCTGTCGGTCCCGTCGCCGAAGCCGACCGCAGCGAGGTAGTTGGTCAGCGCGTCGAACCACACGTACGTGACGTGATTCGGATCCCAGGGCAGCGGGATGCCCCACTCGAGCGAGGTGCGGCTGATCGAGAAGTCGCGGAGCCCGCCCTTGATCAATCCGATCGCCTCGTTGCCGCGATGTTCCGGTGTCAGTGCGGTCGGGTGGGCTGCATACCAGTCGAGCAGTCGGTCCTGGAATCGTGAGAGACGGAAGAAGTAGTTCTCCTCTTCGAAGTACTCGACGGGACGCTGGTGGATGGGACAGCAGTCGTCCACGCCGTCGATCGTGACGAGCTCGTCGTCGGTGTAGTACTCCTCGCACGGCACGCAGTACTTGCCGGCGAACGTGTCGAGCTCGATGTCGCCGGCGTCGTAGCAGCGTTGGAGGAGTTCGGCGACGGCCGCCTTGTGGCGGAGTTCGGTGGTGCGGATGAAGTCGTCGTTGCTGATGTTGAGCCGCTCCCACGCTGCGGCGAAGGTGGGCGCGATCGCATCGGTGAACTCCTGCGGCGTCACGCCGGCGGCCTCGGCGGCCTGTTGGATCTTGAGGCCGTGCTCGTCGGTGCCGGTCACGTACTTGACGTCGTCGCCGAGCAGCCGGTGCCAGCGGGCGAGCGCGTCGCCGACGATCGTGGTGTACGCGTGGCCGAGGTGGGGTTCCGCGTTCACGTAGTAGATCGGCGTCGTCAGGTAGAACCGGCTCACCCGCTGCACGCTAGAGCCTCGGGTCCGCTCGGCCACCGACGATTGTGCCGGGGGGACTGGCGCGGTCTCGCGAGACCTGGGCT
>JBGTCW010000282.1:0-7793 GCA_041748635.1 Ilumatobacteraceae bacterium
TCGCCGAGGGTGCGGGACCGGTGCGATGCATCGACCGCACCGAGGTATCGGACCCGAACACCGTCGATGTGCGGCTCGACGTGATCGCGGAAGTAGTCGTGGTCCTGGATGATGCCGGCGATGTCGAGTCGACGTCCTGCCCGACGGGCGACCTCGATGGCGTGTGCGGTGCCTTTGTCGGGATGGATTCGCCCGAAGTAGAGCAGGTGTTCGCCGATCTCGTCGGCGCACGAGAACGCAGCGGTGTCGATGCCGTGGTGGACAGTGGCGGCGTAGTGCAGTCGCGGGTGGCGGTCGCTGTCGCTGATCGCCACGTAGTGGGTCGTGGCGTCGTAGCGCTCGTACACCTCGACGATGCGCGGCGACGAGAATCCGTGGATGGTGGTCACCACTGGCGTGTCGACGAGGCCCGAGTAGGTCAGCGGCAGGAAGTCGAAACCGTTGTGGATGATGTCGAACTCGTCGGCGCGCTCGAACACCGAGGCGATGTGGATGCACTCGGCGACCTTCGGCTCGATCGACGCATCGTCGGACCAACCGGCGGGGCTGGTGGCGGCGAGGGTCGCGGCGGTCAACGAGTCGGCGGTGGCGAACAGCGTGACGTGGTGGCCAGCTGCGACGAGCCCCTCGGTGAGGAGCGATGCGAATTGCTCCCAGGGCCCGTAGTGGTGTGGCGGCGTTCGCCAAGCGAGCGGCGCGAGCACCGCGATGCGAAGTTGTGTCGTCGGGTCGCCGAGACGGGTGGTTTCAGAACTGATGGGAGCAGGGTACGCCCCGGCACTGCCCGATCTCGCCGGTACGCTGACCCAATCCTTCTGGGATGAGTGCGCCTCGCTTGGGCTGGACGACCGTCGAGGTCTGTCGCCTTTCGCAGGCGGTCGCCTCGGCCGCACTGACGCGAGGAGCACGACCATGTCCACCACCACACCGATCCCGCAGGGATCGACGAGTCAATCGAGCGTTCGATCGTTCGGCATGCTCTCGACGTTTCCCCCGACCCCGTGTGGGATCGCCACGTTCGCCGCCGCTCTCAGTGCTGGCCTGATCGCGAACGGCGCCACGGTCGATGTCGTACGGTGCGGAGAGCCCGAGATCCTCGAGGATCCGCTCGTCGTGGCGGCGCTCGGCGACAGTTCGCGAGCGCGCCGCGCCCTGTGCGTCGATGCGCTCAACGCAACCGACGTCGCGATCGTCCAACACGAGTACGGCATCTACGACGGACCGGACGGCGAGGACGTCCTCGGTCTGATGGAGGAACTCGTGGTGCCGATCCTGCTGATCGCGCACACCGTCGTCAGCTCCCCGACCGTGGGGCAACGCTCCGTGCTCGAGCGGGCGTGTGAACTCGCAGACATCGTCGTCGTCATGACCGCCACCGCCCGCCAACGGCTGCTCGCAGGCTTCAGCATCGATGCCGACAAGGTGATCGTCATTCCTCATGGTGCTGCAACACCGCCAGCGTCGACGGTCGACACCCTCGCTTCACCCTCGGTTGCGCGCAGCGACTCCGGCGACGATCGGACCCATCGGCCGCGACTGTTGACGTGGGGCCTGCTCGGCCCGGGCAAGGGGATCGAGTGGGCGATCGACGCCTTCGACCTCCTCCACGACCTCGACCCGGCGCCGACGTACGTCATCGCTGGCGCCACCCATCCGAAAGTTCGCGAACGCAGCGGTGAGGCGTACCGGGAGATGCTCATCGACCGAGCGCAGCGCACCGCATCGGCATCGAGGATCTCGTTCGATGACTCGTATCGCGACCTCGAGTCGCTGACCGAACTGATCCGTTCGGCCGATCTGGTGGTTCTGCCGTACGACTCTGCCGATCAGGTCACCTCCGGTGTGCTC
Organism: Ilumatobacteraceae bacterium; assembly: GCA_041748635.1. GTDB lineage: Bacteria > Actinomycetota > Acidimicrobiia > Acidimicrobiales > Ilumatobacteraceae > Sva-07. The sequence continues at coordinate 1,849 of JBGTCW010000282.1, forward strand.
GTCGATGCGGTCGCGGCCGGGCGACCTGTCGTGTCGACGGCGTTCCCCCACGCGATCGAGCTGCTGGCGAGCGGAGCCGGCGTCGTCGTGCCTCAACGTGACCCTGCTGCGTTGGCTGGCGCGATCAGGTCGGTGTTGGAGAACCCCGAACTGGCCGATGCCATGGCGGCCGAAGCGCGGCGGTTGTCGCCGGAGCTGTCGTGGGCTGCTGTCGCCGCGCGATATGGGGCCGTCGGGGCGGAACTGATGTGCGACGGCCCGGTGCCGGCATGAGTTCGATGTCGATCGCCTCGCCACTGGCGCCGACGCCCCGTCGGTCGATGCTGCCGGCGTGGAGACACGTGCTGACGATGACCGACTCGATTGGGATCTTCGAGCACGCCGAGTACGCCGAGCCGCGGCGCGAGGAGGGCTACTGCACCGACGACGTGGCTCGGCTGTTGATCGCGATCGTTCGCGAGCCGGACCCTGGCCGTGAACTGAGCGAGCTCGCTCGTGTGTGCTTCCGCTTCCTCGTCGACGCACAGGGCGTGACGGGTCGGGTCCGAAATCGTCGGAGTGCGGACGGGCGCTGGCATGGCGGGCGCGGCGTGGAGGACTGCTGGGGCCGCAGTATCTGGGCGTTCGGAACGGCTGCTCGTCTCGCTTCCGACCCCGGCATGCGTGAGGGCGCCGTGTCGTACTTCGAGCACGCCATCGGTCAGCGGTCGCCTCACGTCCGGGCGATGGCGTTCGCTGCGCTGGGAGCTGCCGACGTTCTGACCGTGGATCCGCGCCACCTGCGAGCGCGGCGACTGCTCGCCGACACCGTCGTCGCCATCGGACGTGCCGGCGACGACCCGGCGTGGCCATGGCCGGAGCCGCGACTGTCCTATGCCAACGCTGCAGTCGCCGAGGCGCTCATCGTGGCAGGTGACCGATTGGGTCGAGACGACGTGCTCGCCGATGGGTTGACGCTGCTGCGATGGTTGCTCGACCGTCAGGTCGTCGATGGTCATCTCTCGCCGGTGCCGGTGGATGGTGCCGGGCCCGACGACGCCGCTCCCGGTTTCGACCAGCAGCCGATCGAAGTCGCGGCCCTCGCCGACGCGTGCGCTCGCGCCCACGAGGTGACGGGCGATGCCGAGTGGCAACGCGGTGTCGACCTCGCCATCGACTGGTTCGACGGTGTCAACGATCTCGGTGTGCCGATGGCCGATCCGGTGACGGGCGGCGGCTACGACGGCCTCACCCCGAACGGTGCGAATCTCAACCAGGGCGCCGAGTCGACGATCGCATTGATCACCACGATGCAGCACCGCTAAGCGCCCGTGCCGGCCGGCGCTTCGGCGACGTCCTAACCGGTCAACTGCCCGAGGAGCTCCTGGAGCGCAATGGTGGCGACGCCGGCGCCGACGTCGGCGTAGCCGTACGGCAGGATCAGGTGGTCGGCATGGATCATGGCGCCGCACGAATAGACGACGTTCGGGACGTAGCCCTCGCGCTCGTCGTCGTCGGGACTGAGCAACGGCTCCGCGAGGTGGCCGAGCACGATCGTGGGATCGTCGAGGTCGAGCAGCAGAGCCCCCAGCGTGTAGCGACGGAACGGGCCGACGCCGTGGGTGATCACGAGCCAGCCGGCTTCGGTCTCGAGTGGCGATCCGCAGTTACCGAGCTGCATCAGCTCCCACGGTCGTTCGGGTTCCTGCACCATCGTGGCGTCGGTCCAGACCCTGACGTCGTGCGACGTCATGATGAAGTTGTTGACGTTGTCCTGCCGGCCCAACGCAACGTACCGGCCGTCGATTCGGCGGGGAAAGATGGCGATGCCCTTGTTGTGGGCCGCCCGGCCGCTCAGGGTCGTCACTCGGAACTCGGTGAAGTCGTCGGTCTCGAGCAGCTGCGGAAGGATCTGGTGGCCGTCGAACGCCGTGTAGGTGGCGTAGTAGGTCGCTGCGCCATCGTCGTCGACGAACCGCACGAAGCGGGCGTCCTCCATTCCACGGCTCTCGGTGGGCCCGTTCGGGAACAGCACCCGTTCGGACACGTCGACCGAGCTCGGGAACACCACGCGGTAGTTCGAGGACGCCAGCCAGTGCATCAGTCTCGTGGTCTCCCCGGACATCGAACGCAGGGTGCCGTCGGCGTCGATGCGCCCGATCGCCTCCTCCAGTGCCGTGATCGAGAATGGATCGTCCAGGTGGGACAAGACACGCTCGGCGACGTCGTTGATCATGCCGAGATCGCCGAGCTTCGCCGTGAACAGATCCTTGTCGAGCTCGTGCGGTCGCCGTTCGCCGGTCCTCGCGAATTCACTCGGACTGTCGAGCTGCACGGTGGCGTCCGCGCTGACGACGCCCGAGCGGAACTCGATCGAGGAGACATGGCCCTCGCCGATTGCTCGAAGGCTCATGACGACGCGGACGTCACCGGGACGCGTGTCGGACTGATCAGGAGCGACGACGATCGACGGGTTGCCGATCGCCGCCGCTTCGATCGAGTACTCGTGGGTGAAGTAGGCGCCGATGAGCTCACGACGCTCGCCGGCTGGCATCTGCTGAATGGCGCCCGTGGCGAGGAGTCGATCGAGGTGCGGTGCCACGACGAGGAATCCACGCTCGAGTACGGCGTCGAGGTCACGGTGTCGCCCGGCGAACAATGTGCGAGCGCTGCCGAGCGTCTCGGCGACGGCATCGTCGGACATGGCCATGATCCGCACGAGCAGCGTCTCCATGCGGGTCGAGCCGTCGGCGTAGGTCTCCTCACGCGGCACGAACGGCTTGGTGATCACCCGGCGCGGGTCGGGGGCGAGGCGAACGGACGGGCAACGGGTCATCCGGAGCGGTTCCATGGCAGTCTCCGGTTCTGGTTGTCGAACGCTGCGGGTCGGGTGACGCCAGCCCGACCAGGGTACCTCCGTCGTCGTTCCAGGTCGATGCGCCCGGTGCTCAGCTGTTCGAGCCGAACGCCGGGCGCATCAGATCAGAACGCCCCGCGTGCCCAATCGCCCCAGATCGCATACGTGCGCCCGGGGTCATTACCGGGCTCCCTGGTCTCGCCCTGGGTGTTGACGAACAGGTAGTTGCCGTCGGGGCTCCAGCAGGCGCCCGCCCACTCACGGTTGTCGAGCAGGTTGACGGCGAAGTCGAAGATCCGCCCGTCGCGGGTCAGTCCCTTGATGAACTGCTCGGCGAAGGGTGCCGGCTGCTGGAAGTTACGCTGGCTACGGACGTAGCCGGTGTCCTCACACAGCAGCACGCCGCCGCGCGGTGTGACATTGACGTTGTCGGGGAAGGTGAGCACCTCCGGGTCGGGCGACTCGAAGACCAATTGCAGAATCCCACTGTCGGGACCAGCGGGGCGGTATTCCCAGATCTGGCCGGCGCCGACGTCGCCTCCGTTGGTCGAGGAGAAGTAGACAGAGCCGTTCCCCCACCAGCAGCCTTCCAACCGTGCGAACACGGCACCGCCCTTGGCGGCGCCCTGGGTGTAGGTGCGCGTCGTCGTCGCTTCCGGATCGTCGATGGTCACCCATTCCGCCGGAAGGGCCTTCGGTGCATGCTGACCCGTCTTCGTGTTGTAGTTGTCCTGCCCGCGGACCTTGAGCATCTGGAGAGTGCCGTCGGTCAGGTCGCCGTACGTCGTCGGGATGAACCGGTAGAAGCCCGAGTCACCGGCATCCTCTGTCTCGTACACCCACCCGGTCGACGGGTCGACCGCGACGGCCTCGTGGGAGAAGCGACCCATCTTCTTCAGCGGAATCGGTACCACCGGCACTTCGGCGGCGGCCGGAATCTCGAAGTTCCAGCCGTGCGTGATTCCATTGCGCGTTTCGGTGGTCTCCTCGCATGACACCCAAGAACCCCACGGTGTCTCGCCGCCGGCACAATTGACGATCGTGCCGTTCAGGCTCACGAAGTCTTTCACCAGCGTGGGGATGCCGCCGGGGAACGAGATCTCGACGGTGGTGTTTCCGCCCGCTCCCAATGGGTTGTACGCGTTGACGGCTCCAGCGATGGGGGGGAAGCCCGACCCCGCGTTGTCGCGGTTCTCGTGGTTGCGCACCAGCCGGACGTTGTCGCCGTAGGCGAATGCGCCCATTCCATCGTGGGCCTGTGGGGTGCGGTTGCCGTCGGTCATCGTGGTGCCGGTCACCCCGAGCACGACGTACTGGAACCCCTCAGGGAGTGCCAGCCAGTCTGCGTTCGAGTCGTTGTAGATGGTCGCGTAGGGGTTCGCTGGAACAGGTGCAGCGGGGGGCATCGCCACCAGCTTGCCGTACCCACCGTTGCGCTCGTTGGCGTCGCGCGGTGGTCGGCCGCTCGCGGCCACGGCGCTGAGACCAGCGAACGGGTTGACACCGACGGCGAGGCCAGCAGCGGCAGCCGCGGCGCCGCCGATGAATTGGCGTCGGCCGGGACGGAATCGGGTGGACAGATCGGTCATGAGAACCTCCGGGTCGTGTAGTTGCCTGCTTCGGCGAACGTACGTGGCCCACCTGAACGGCAACCGACGACCGACTGGACGTGTTCTGAACAGCGCGTGAACATGGACGGAGCGCGTCGCCGAGGTGTCGGATCGACTGGCAGCCGAGGCGGACCCGGCTCAGGTGGCGGGCAGCGGCTTGGCGAACCAGCGCTGCGCGTCGGGGTTGTCGTTGTAGCGATCGATCGACGTATAACCGGCCGACTCGTACAGCGCGATGGCCTCGGTGAGCGTCGCGTTCGTGTCGAGCACGATGGAGCGGTAGCCGAGTTCGGCACTGGTGCGTTCGAGCTCGGCGAGGAGGTGTCGGCCTACTCCGGCTCCCCGCCACGTCGGAGCCACCCACATCCGCTTCACCTCCGCCGTGTCTGCGTCGTGGCGCTGGATGCCGCCGCATCCTGCGATGTCGCCATCGCCGCCCCGGGCGATCAAGAACGCACCGTGCGGCGATCCCATCGATGCCACCGCTGCGAGCGCGCCGTCGACGTCGAACCCGTCGTCGAAGCGCTCGTCGAGCTCGGCAAAGTACGCCCGCATGGCTGCGGTCGCGTCGGTACTCGACGGCTCGACTCGTTCGAACCGGATCGCCGACGCGCGTACGAGTTCGTCCACATCTCGGACGATAGTGAGAGGCGCCGCCCAGGTCGACGAGGCGTGTCGTCGCTGACGCGGTGAACCGGCTCGGTGCGTCACCGCGACAGTTCCGCCGAACGGAGCGCGAGAATGAAGTGTGGGGTCGGACGTGACGAAGTACCGGGCTGCCGAACGACGGTTGTGGGAATCGTTCGGATTGGAACCGACCGAGCAGCGGCTGCACTTGTCGAACCTGGACGTCGCAGTACGTGTCCAGGAGTTGGGCGAGGGCCCTCCCGTCCTGCTGATCCACGGAGCTTCGGTGGGCGGGGCCAGTTGGGTCAACCTCGTACAGGGCCTCAGCGGGTTCCGCTGCATCGTCGTCGACCGACCCGGGTGCGGATTGAGTGATCCCATCCCGGGTGACGCCGGCACAGCCGACATCGGCGCGGTGAAGCGGGCCGCCGACCTGTTGATCCCCGACCTGCTCGATGCCCTCGGGCTGTCCGCAGCGCACGTGTTGGGCACGTCCTTCGGTGGGTTCTTCGCGCTGCGGGGTGCCGCTGCGGCGCCCGAGCGTGTCCGCAGGGTGGTGTTGTACAGCTGGTCGATGGGTGTGGAGATGGACCACACGCCGCTGGTGATGCGGGTCGCCGGAATTCCGGGTATCGGCCAGATGATGGCGCGTATGCCGGTCAGTCGGGCCGGTGCGAAGATGATGCTTCGTCAGGTCGGCTTGAAGGGTGCCATCGAGTCGGGCAGGTTCAACGACGAGATGCTCGACTGGTTCGTGGCGCTCCTGCGGTACACCCCGTCGTTGCGAAACGAGCTCCGGGCGACGCCCAAGGTGATCACACCGATCAAGGGCATCAATCGGGAGATGTTGTTCACCGATGAGTTGCTGGCCC
>JBGTCW010000283.1:0-1623 GCA_041748635.1 Ilumatobacteraceae bacterium
CGACCGGCGCCAGCCGCAAGTTCGTCCTGCCGCTCGTGGCGGAACTCGACGCTCGTGGCATCACGCGTCGCCGCGACGACCTCCGCATCGCCGGACCCCGCCTCCCCACGATCTGAGCGCAGCAGCTGCCGCGATGAGCGACGTATGCGCTATTCGCCGGGTTCGCTCATCGCAGCAGGTTCGGCGGTGGCGGGGGTCTTGGAGCGCTTCTCGCGGTAATCGCGAGCGGCGCCTTCGAGCGGCTCGACATCGAGGGTGACGCCGTCGATTGCAGCGACCCGGATGGGGTCGCCGGACGCGATCGGTGTCGCCCGGTTGGTGCGGGCACGCCAGCTGGCCGAGTCGATCTCGACGAGACCCTCCGGATCGACCGCTCCGACGGCGGTGCCCTCTCGGCCGATCATCCACTCGCGTCCGATCGTCGGGGTGGCGAAGCGGGTTCGGACCATCGACGGCATCCCGACGATGAACGTCAGCGCGATCCCACCGACGCCGGCGATCAGCGCGAGCCACGACGGCCGCATCGACGCGCCGGGGATCGGTTCGAACAGCAGCCAGCTCGCCACGATCGTGAACACGATGCCCACGCCCGTCCAGAATCTGGGAATCCCCACTTGTACGTCGACGGCGAACGCGAGCATGGCCAGCACGATCAGCCCCACCGCCGACGGGCGGGTCGGGAGCACGGCAAGCCCGGTGAAGGCGAGCACGGTGCACACCGCGCCCACTGCGCCAGCGATGCCGACCCCTGCGGTGAAGAACTCGAACACGAGGAGGGCGAGACCGGTCAGCAACAGCAGGTAGGCGACGGACGGGCTGGCCACGGTGTGGAACAGTTGGTCGACGAGCGTCAGCTTGGCGAACCGCACGACCGAGACGGTGTCGAACCGCGTCGAGCCGTCGTCGAGCACGACGAGTTCGGTGGTGACGAGCACGACGCCGTTCTCCTCGTAGCCATCCATCGCCGCGACCATGTTGGTGATCGTCGGGATGCCCTCGTCGTCGATGCGCTGCCGGAACACGTCGAGTGATCGGGCATCGGACAGGCCGACCGAGTCGTTGCGGAGCCGCTCCTCGGCCACCCCGAAGTCGACGGTCACCCCATCGGGCAAGCCGGCGGGATCGAGGGGAGCTCCGATGTACCCGACGCGTGCACCGGGCGCCATGCCGGTGACGTCGGCGACGGCGAGCAGCTGCGCAGCGGTGCCGTAGAAGCGGGCGCCGCTCGGGCCGATCCAGATCCCGATCGGGACGCTGGCGTTGGCCACCTGCACGAGAAGCGCCTCGACCACGTCGTCGTCGACCAGCGTCCCGTCGCTGTTCACCTGGAGGATCAGCGCCTGCGAGCCCTCGTCGACGGCGCGGTCGATGGCCGAACCGATGGCGTCGACCAGGATCGGATCGATGAACCCACTGACCTGCAAGACGTCGACGCGTGCGATCTCGCCACCTTGATCGACACCTGGCTCGTCGTCCTGCGCGGTGACGGCGGGGGCGAACAGACCGACCCCGGCCATCAGCGTGAGCAGACCGATCGCTAGTCTTCGCACAGGTGCCTCCAGAGAGCGAGTTCCCGCTGCAGTCGTTGACTGCTGCCCGCGTGGTCGTGGTGGCGGGCAAGGG
>JBGTCW010000284.1:0-2299 GCA_041748635.1 Ilumatobacteraceae bacterium
CATCAATTCGGCGGCAGACGGGGGCGGCTCGAAGGTGTGCGAGTTCGTGCCCTCCGGCACGATGCCGATGATGTCGGCGCAGTCGCCGATCACGTTGGCCGCGATCGACGTGATCGGCGCGACGGTCGTGACCACCTGGAACCGAGCCTCGCCTCCGGTCGACTCGGCGTCGCCGAGGTCGTCACCATCGCTGCCGCAGGATGCGACCACGAGCATGATGCTGGTGGCACACGCAAGCGTGCGCCAGGGGGGTCGGGAGGTTGCCATGACGCCCGAATGTATATGCGACCTGCTCGCAAATACAGTCGTGCTCGAAGTTCGCGCCCAGCAGTTCATTCGGGCACCACCAGGCATCGACGCGCGACCGTGAGTAGCGTCGTCTCAATGGCTGCCGACCACCGCACCGCTTGCTTGCTCGTGACGGGCCGGGTCGACGCTGATCGAGCGGCGCAGATCGAGCGCCATGCGCAGGCCGGCGGCTGCGTGCTCCTCGCGATCGAGCCCGACGACGACATCGCTGCAGCGATTGCGGGCGTCGCAGTGACCCGCGATCTGGCGCTCGGCGAGTGGTTCGTCACCCTCGCCGACGACCACGCCGCGGCGCGGCTCGACGGCGAGGTCCCGATCACCTCGCGGCTCAGAACGCTGCAGCCGATCGACGGTGGGATCGCCGTTGCGGCCACCACCAGCGTGCGGTTCGTCCATCACCCGATCCTCACGGTTCGGGCCCTCGGCGCCGGCCGGATCGTGACCACCGGGGTGGCCGACGTCGAGGCGCTCCAACGACATCCCACGCTCGGCCGATTCGTCGCCCGGCTCCTCGAACCCGCTGCACCGACGCGCACGACCGACCTCGGCGTCGGGGTGGTGGGATACGGGCCGTTCGGTGCGATGGGCTACCTCCACGGCCTCGCGGCGACCGAGACCGACGGTCTTGCACTCGTCGCTGCGGCCGACCCGGTGCGCGAACGGATCGTCGCTGCGCGGGTCGACTTCCCCGACCTCGTCGCCCACGACTCCGCTGATGCACTGGCCGACGACGATGCGGTCGACATCGCCATCATCGCCACGCCGCCGGTCCTCCACGCCGAACTGGCGATACAGCTCCTGCGAGCCGGCAAGCACGTCGTGATCGAGAAGCCGATGTGCCTCCATCCCGACGACGCCGACGCGATCATCGCCACCGCGGCCGAATACGACCGTGTCGTGACCGTGCACCAGAGCCGACGCTGGGACCGCGACTGGCTTGCGCTCCGCCACGTGGTCGACCAGGGCGAGATCGGCGAGGTCTTCAACGTCGAGACCTTCGTCGGTGGCTTCGAGCATCCGTGCAGGGCTTGGCATTCGGAGGAGTCGGTCTCCGGCGGAGCGATCTACGACTGGGGATCACACCACGTCGACTGGATCCTCCAACTCTTCGGATCATCTCCGGCGCGCGTGTTGTGCAGTGCCCACACGCGCGTCTGGGACGACACGACCAATGCCGACCAACTCAGTCTGTGGATGCAGTGGCCCGACGGACGCGAGGCCACGTTCCGCCAGAGCGACGTCTGCGCGATCCGTCGTCCGAAGTTCCACGTCCAGGGCACCCAGGGCACGATCGAGGGCCACTACCGGCCGCTCGTCGCCGACCGCGTCGTCCCGGGCCGCGGGCACGTCAGCGACGTGTCGCATCATGCCGAGGCCCCGGTCGACCTCCAGGTCGCGACCTACCACGGATCGTTCGGCGTGCGGACCTCCACGCTTCCTCCGGCGCCGAGCCCCGGTTGGGGGTTTCACCGAAATCTGGCCGACCACCTGCTGCTCGGCGAACCGCTCGCCGTGCGGCCAGAAGAATCACGTGACGTCGTCGCCGTGCTCGAAGCCGGTCATCGCTCCGGAGCGAACGGCGGCGACCTGATCGAACTCGGGTGATGACCGCCGCCGATCCGGTCGGCATCGGGGTGCTCGGTGCCCGTTCGATGGTCGCGACCCGCGCCGTGATGCCCGCCGCCGACATCTCCGATCGAGTTCGTCTCGTCGCCGTGTCATCGCTCGGCGGCCCGGTCCCCGAACCCTGGGGACACCTCGCTGCGGGAACCTACGACGACGTGCTCGATCATCCCGACGTCGAGGCGGTCTACATTCCGCTCCCGAACGGGATGCACCGCGAGTGGGTCGAGCGGGCGGCAGACGCGGGCAAGCACGTGCTGTGCGAGAAGCCCATCGCCCCGACGGTCGCCGACGCGACGGCGATGGCCGCGGCCTGCCAGGCGGCAGGGGTGCTGCTGGCCGAGGCGTGGATGACGCCGTTCGACGC
>JBGTCW010000285.1:0-2787 GCA_041748635.1 Ilumatobacteraceae bacterium
GGCGGACCGGACCGACGGTGTCGCTCCAGTCGTCGGGCAGCCCGGCGGCTTCGTTGCCCATCACGATCGCAACCCGACCGGTGAGGTCGGCAGAAGTGAAGGCAAGCACGGTCCGGCCCGGCGCGTCGTGGCTACTCGTTCCGATCAGCACCAGACCGGTCGACGCAACGTCGTCGAGCGTCGCCTCGACGACGGGCACATGGAACAGGGCTCCGGCCGAGGCTCGCACGACCTTGGGGTTGTAGGCGTCGACGCTGTCGGGTGTCAGGACCACGAGATCGGCGCCCGCCGCTTCGCTCGATCGCAGGATCGTTCCGAGATTGCCGGGATCAGCGATGCGATCGAGCACCACGACGAACGAAGCCGCAGCGAGCAACTCGGTGGTGGAGCCACGATCCGGCATCCGGACGACGGCGATCGGGCTCTGGGGCGTCTCGGTCGACGCCACCCGCTCGAGCACGCCCTCGGCGAGCGGGAACACCGGCCCGGCGCCATCGACACCTGGGCGCACCTCTCCGTCGATCTCCGCAGCGACGAACTGGGCCTCGCACTGCCAGCCTGCGGCCACCGCCTCGGCGACGAGCACGGGTCCCTCGACGACGAACAGACCGTCATCGTGACGCGAACTGCGGCGCCCGTTGAGGCGCCGCAGTTGTTGTACTCGTGGATTGTTGAACGCCAGTGCACTCATCGCGCACCAGTGTTGCCGCTCGTTCAGTCGAGCGCAGCCTTTGCCGACGCGACGAGCGTGCCGAACGCGGCGGCGTCGGTGACGGCGAGATCGGCGAGGATCTTGCGGTCGACCTCGATGCCGGCAGCATTGAGCCCGGCGATGAACCGGCTGTAGCTCATGTCGTGCAAACGCGTACCGGCGTTGATCCGCTGGATCCACAGTCGGCGCATCTCGCCCTTGCGGGCGCGACGGTCACGGAAGGCATAGTTGCCCGACCGCATGACCTGCTCGTTGGCAGCCCGGAACGAACGGCTCTTGTTGCCGTAGTAGCCCTTGGCCTGTTTCAGTACTTTCTTATGGCGCTTCTTCGACGCCACTCCACGCTTCACACGTGCCATGTCGATCCTCCTCGGAACGTTCGATCGGAGCCAGGCTCCGGGGTTGTCTCAGCGCTCGGCGAGGAGGCGCTTGATCTTCTTCTCGTCGCTCGGATGCACGTCGGCATCACGGTCGAGGCGGTGCTTGCGCGCCGACGACTTGTACTCGAACTTGTGCTGGTTGTTCTGCTGCTCGTGACGCAGACGGCCGCTACCGGTCGTCTTGAATCGCTTAGCTGCCGTCTTCGATGTCTTCATCTTCGGCATCGGATGCTCCTTCTGATTGTTCGCTGGCGACGCTCGTGTCGGGCGCTTCGTCCACCGCTGGTTCCTCCGTTGGCGCTTCCACTTCGGTCTCGGGCGTTTCCGCCTCCACCTCTGCTTCGGATGCCTCGGCCAGGGCCTTGCGCTCGGCGTCGAGTGCTGCCTTCTTCATCGCCTCTTGGGCTTGCTTGTCCGGCGACAACGTCATCGACATACTGCGACCTTCCAGTCGCGCCTGTGTGTCGACTTTCGCTGACGGACCCACCGCTTCGAGCACGTCGTCGAGAATCTTCGACCCCAGCTCTGGGTGTGCCATCTCGCGACCACGAAACTGCAAGGTGATCTTGACCTTGTGACCCTCTTCGATGAAGCGGATCACATTGCGAGTCTTGGTGTCGAAGTCACCCCGGCCGATCTTCGGTCGGTACTTGACTTCCTTCACCGACACGTTGGTCGACTTCTTGCGTGCTTCTTTTGCCTTCTGGCCCTCTTCGTATTTGAACTTGCCGTAATCCATGATCCGGCAAACGGGAGGGTTGGCGTTCGGGGCCACTTCGACCAGGTCGAGTTCGAGACCTCGGGCCATTCTCAGCGCGTCGGGAACAGCCTTGATTCCGAGTTGATCCCCGGTTGGTCCGATCAATCGGACTTCACGGGACCGGATGCGGTCGTTCACGCGGTGCTGGTCGCCCCGTTGTTCTGGTCGCGGTGCTATGGCTGATCACTCCTGTGCAATGGGCCTCCCCAGTGTCTGAATATGTTGGCGCTCGACGCGAACCGCACGCGGAGCGACCTGACACTGGTCAACGGTGCCGTCGATTCTCATCGTCGGACCCGTCGACCGGGGGCTGGTCTCAGCCTTGTGACCCAGGCGCAGTGGAACTGGCCGGGTGGGGGTCTCCCCCGCTTCGCCTCAATTGTGCTCGGTAGGGTAGCGCACGTGAGTGACGAAACCTCTGACCTCGACCACGACCTCGACCACGACCACGACCTCGACGACGACTTCGACGACGACTTCGACTTCGATTTGGACTCCGACACCGTCGACACCCTCGCCGAGGCCGAGCGGGCGATGCAGGAGGCGCGCGAACGACTCGCTGAAGTTCCCGCCGAGGTCGTGATCACCAACCACGTGATGGGTCTGTACGAACTGGCCGCCATCCATCTGTCGGCGTCGCCCCCGGATCTTCATCAGTCGGTGCTCGCCATCGATGCCGTTGCGTGTCTGGTCGACGGTCTCGGCGATCGCCTCGGCGACGACTACGCCACGATGCAGGACGCGTTGAACAACATCCGCCTCGCCTTCGTCCAGATCAAGGGTCAAGTCACCGCATCCGAGAGCTGATTCCCCCAGAATCCTCCCGAAATCTGCGTGGAATCGCGCGCCCGGCGTGCGAATGCACGCAAATTTCGGGTGTGGGGGTCTCAGGTGGGGCGGTGGAAGCGGCCGATCGGGGCGTTGCGGATTCGGCC
>JBGTCW010000286.1:0-1681 GCA_041748635.1 Ilumatobacteraceae bacterium
AGCACACATGGGCGCGATGTCTCGAACCGCACGACCTGTGCATCGCCAAACTCGTGGCTGGCCGCGAGAAGGACATCGACTTCGTCACCTCTCTGATCCGAGCCAACCTGATCGATCCGGAGCGGCTGCACGACCTCGCCGGCGACCTCTCGAGACCACACCCCATCGTTCATGCCACCCGTCAACGCGTTCAGGTGTGCGCCGCTCGAGCGAAGAGGAGCCCACCAGACGGCTGACTCGTCAGTGCGGTCTCGAACCTGCCGCGCGCGACCGCTGGGGTCCGTCACCGATAGCACCGTCGAGTTCACTCAGCCGAGGTCACGCACAGTGAGCAATCTGGACGATGACGGCTTCGCTGGGACCGACATCCAACGGCACATCGGGGTCACCCGTAGATGGCGGAACGCTGAACGTTATGGGTCGCGACTGCTGAGATGCCTCAGTCTGCCGAGCGTCGAGAGGCGTGGGAGTCGACCTTCTCCGGCCACGCTTGGACGAGCTCGGCGCAGCCAGCACCGTGGGTCATCTCCAGTCGAGCAACGCGAAGAATCTGGGGAGCTCCCGGCGTCTGGGTTCGTGGTCGACGAAACGGTGCCGCTCCCAGGCGGGCTACCCGTGTTTCCGATGACGCGCCAGCCGAGGTGATCGCGTCCACGGATGCAAGGTTCTGGTTCAGTCCCCGGCCTTGAGGACGGAACGGCGGGGGTGCCGGTCGGACGCGGGACTGTCAGATCCGCGGTGTAACTGGTCTGGCCTGAAACGCTGAGCGACCCGCTCGGCGAGAAGGACAGACAACCATGACCAATCATGATGTGGCGGTGGCGACACCGTCGGACGACACGAACACCGAGCGGCCGGACAGGTCGCTCGCTGAGCAGCTCGTCGACCAAGCCCGCGCCGACGGCAAGGACCTCGTCGGCCCCGGCGGCTTGCTGTCGGAGCTCACCAAGCAGGTCCTCGAAACGGGGCTCGAGGTCGAGATGGAAGAGCATCTCGGCTATCCGAAGCACGCGGTGGAGGGCCGCAACCACGGCAACTCCCGCAACGGCACCCGCTCCAAGACGGTGATCACCGAGATCGGCCCGGTCGAGATCGATGTGCCTCGTGATCGTGACGGCAGTTTCGAGCCGGCAACGGTCCGCAAGAACCAGCGGCGTCTCGACGGGGTCGATTCGATGGTGATCTCGCTCACCGCGAAAGGGCTCACGACTGGTGAAGTCGAAGCACACCTGGCCGAGGTGTACTCGACGAACATCTCTCGTGAGACGATCTCCAAGATCACCGATCGGGTGCTCGGCGAACTCGTCGACTGGCAGAACCGGCCGTTGGATCGTGTGTATCCGGTGGTGTTCATCGATGCGATCGTGGTGAAGATCCGCGACGGCCAAGTCGCCAACCGGCCCGTGTACGCGGCCATCGGAGTGACCGTCGACGGTCAACGCGACATCCTCGGACTGTGGGTCGGCACCGGTGGTGAGGGCGCCAAATACTGGTTGCAAGTGTTGACCGAGATCAAGAACCGTGGGGTCGATGACGTGTGCATCGTCGTGTGCGACGGCCTCAAAGGGCTCCCCGAATCGATCGAAGCGACGTGGCCGTTGGCGATCGTCCAAACGTGTGTGCTGCACCTGATCCGCAACACGTTCCGGCTCGCCAGCCGCAGAGACTGGGACAAGATGGC
>JBGTCW010000287.1:0-3724 GCA_041748635.1 Ilumatobacteraceae bacterium
GGAGGCGATCGCCGGCACACCGCATGCGGCCGCTTCGAGCACCGGCAAGCCGAAGCCCTCCTCCAGCGATGGCATCACCGACAACGCTGCGCCCTGGAGCACGGCGACCAGCTCGTCGTCGTCGAGCGCGCCGGTGAATACTACGCGCTCGGCGACGCCCGCCTCCGCCGCGCAGGCCTGCCACCGCTGCAGCAGCGCCGGGGTGTGGGCGCCCACGACCACCAGGTGCACGTCGCTGCCGAGCGCTCGATCGACGTGCGTCCACGCGCGCAACAGGCCCTCGGTGTTCTTGCGGTCGTCGCCACCCGCAACCGTCACGACGTACCGGTCCACGTCCCCCGTCAGCACGCCCCCTTCCCGAAATTCGGCGCCCCGATGTCGCTCAGCGACACCATCGCTCCGAATTTCGGCACGGGGATCCGGTCGCGGGCGGAAGCGGGCCTCGACGCCGGCGCCGATGGTTGCGATCCGCTCGATCGGGAACCGAAGCTCCTCCGCAGCAGTGGTCGCAGCGAAGTCGGAGATGGCCAACAGCGTGTCGACCGTGCGGGCGAGCGGTGTGCGTAGCGCGGCCTGACGGCGGGCGTTCGGGTCGACGAAGTAGGTCTCGGGGTACCGGTACGGAATTACGTCGTACATCACCGCGGCGACCGGCAGGCTGGCATCGGTGACACAGCGCGGGATCGGATCGAGGGGGATCGGGTGCAGCATCAGCTGCGTGGCGAGGTACCAGGTGCCGTCGGTCGCGTGCTCGCGGATGGCCTGCGGGCTCCAGCGCCGCATCGCGATGCCCGGCACGGCGTCGATCAGTACCTCGGCCTCGCCGTCGGAACCGTAGAGCGCGAGCACCGGCGCTTCGATGTCACGCAACCCGGTCAACAGCCCGGTCACGTACCGACCGATGCCGCGCTGACGAGCGGTCGGGTGGTCGAGCGGCCGGGCGTCGACGAGCAGCGTCGACACGCTCAAGACGCGTCGGGCCCAGTGCTCGCAGCGAGGCGCTCGTCGAGGAGGGCGAGCTGGCGGTCGATCACCTGGGTGGCCCCGATCGCTGTGTCGGCGTCGAGGCGCAGCCGCTCGGTGTAGCCCAGGAAGAGCGGCAACGACTCCTCGGCGCCCGAACGCACGTCGTGGTTCAACTCGTTCACCGTCTCCTGTAACTGCGTGACCACGTGGTTGATGTTCAGCACTACCTCACGCAGGGCGGCCACTTCGGCACTGAGCGCCGCCACTTGATCGCCACGGATCCGACCCATCAACCCCTTCAGCGATGCCACCCCGCGAGGCTAACCCCTCACCCCGCCCCGCAAGCCCTCCCCGCCCCGCCCGACCGCGATGAGCCAAACCAGCACATACGACGTGCCTCGCTCACTGGTGCACTATTGGGTGTGTCGGTGGCTGAGTGGCTGTCGATGCACTCCCTGGTTCCCGTCGGGTTATCGCCTGTTTGGCTTGCGGCTTGACCGCCACGATGAGTTTGCGAGGTCCGGCGGCCCAGGGCGTGTCGACTGGCAATAGGGCTGAGCGCCCCAGAGCGCCGATCAGTGAGCGACCGGCAGACACGTCCTGAACCACCGGGTGCTTCCTAACTGCGGTAACAGCGAGGAGGCTGAGATGAATGATCCCACGATCGGTTACGCCGGTGTGGATTGGGCAACCGATGGCCATGCCGTGTGCGTGGTCAATGGACACGGCGCTGCGGTGGCCGAGTTCGATGTCGAACACACCAGCGACGGGCTCGCGGAGATGTGTCGACGCATCCAACGATGCGGTGCTCGGCGGGTGGCGATCGAACGCCCCGATGGTCCGGTGGTCGGCGCGCTGCTGGACGCGGGCTTGGAGGTGGTGGTCGTGTCGTCGCGGTCGGTCAAAGCACTCCGTGAGCGTTACGGGACCTCAGGCAACAAGTCCGATCGGTCCGACGCGTTTGTGCTGGCTGATTGTCTACGCACCGACGGTCATCGTTGGCAATCGCTGCAGCCGGACTCGCCAGCGACGGTCACGTTGCGAGGCCATGTGCGTGCTCGCAAGGATCTCGTGGAGACCCGTGTCGCGGTCGCGAACCAGCTGCGAGCACATCTGCGCATCGTGTTTCCTGGCGCTGTTGGGCTGTTCAGCGCGATCGACAGTCCGATCTCGTTGCGGTTCCTCGAGCGGTTCCCCAGCCAAACGAGTGCCAGTTGGTTGTCGGAGAAACGCCTCGGCACATGGCTACGTGCCAACAGCTACAGCGGAAGCAAGCAGCCCGCCGTGCTCTACGGCCGTTTGAGTGCGGCACCCGTCGGCATCATCGACGCCGACGGTGACACCAGCGGGGCGATCACACTCGCGTACGTCAACGTCCTCATCGCCCTGAGAGCCCAAATCGACGAGCTCACCACCCGCCTCGACGAACTCCTCGACGCTCACCCCGATGCCCACATCTTCCGGTCACTGCCACGCTGCGCCACCGTGCGCGCCGCGACGCTGCTCGCCGAGATCGGTGATTGTCGCGCCCGGTTCCCCGACGCCGAATCGTTGTGCTGTCTCGCTGGTGTCGCCCCTTCCACGAGAGCCAGCGGTCGACACCGCGCCGTCACCTTCAGATGGTCAGCCGACAAGAAACTCCGCGACGCACTGTGCGACTTCGCCGGCGATAGCTGGCGAGGCAACGAATGGGCCGCCCACCGCTACCGGCAACTGCGAGCCGACGGCAAGAGCCACCCCCACGCCGAACGCATCCTCGCACGCAGCTGGGCCCACATCATCTGGCGCTGCTGGCAAGACAACACCGCCTACGACCCCACCCGCCACGGCAACCACCAACGCCTCACCCAACACGCAGCTTGACATAGGGCTACTCATCGCACCCACCCAGCACGTTCCAGCGATGAGCCAGACCAGCCCATACGACGTGCTTCGCTCATCGCAGAACCAACCTCGTTTCGGCGATGAGCCAGACCGGCAAATACGACGTGCTTCGCTCATCGCACGGCTGGTCAGAGCGGCCGCGGTCGGTAGTCTCCTCGGAATGCCCGCCGACCTGCCCGTCGCCCCGTCCACACTCAAGGCCAAGGTCGCTTCGGTCGTGCCCGCGGGCGTGAAGGATCTCGCTCGGCCGCTGGCCCGGAAGGTCGGTCTCGCCGCGCCGGCCGCCGACTGGTGGCAGGCATCGGCGGCACCGTGGAAGCAAGCTGCCGGACAGGAACTGCGCGACCGGTGGTGCAACGTGTGCCGTTGGACCGGATCGGCGTTCCTCGGATCCCCCCACACCGAGTCCGCGAACTGCCCTCGATGCGGATCGATCGCCCGCGACCGGTTCCTCCTGTGGTGCTACACCACCCGTTCCGGCAAGATGCCGGGCGCCCGCGTGATCGAGACCAGTCCGCGACTCGGCGCCGAGTACCGCTCGTACATGCAGCGCTGGTTCTCGTATCGCACGAGCGACTTCGACCTGAGCGCTCACCGCGGCGACATCCAACTCGACCTACAGGAGATCGACCTCCCGGATGCGTCCGTCGACGTGGTGCTGACCCCGCACGTGCTCGAGCACGTCCCCGACACCGACCGGGCGCTTGCGGAGTTGTTCCGGGTGATCGCGCCGGGCGGCCGGATGTACCTCCAGGTGCCGCTCGTCTACGGCGCCACGTCGGTGCCGACCACGCCCGAGTTCCACGCCGACAACACTCCGGTGTTCTTCAACTTCGGCTGGGATCTCACTGACCAGCTCCGAGCAGCGGGCTTC
>JBGTCW010000288.1:0-5253 GCA_041748635.1 Ilumatobacteraceae bacterium
ACTCGTCGCCGCGCTGGCGGTCGGCTCGGCGAACGTGCAGCACGACGCTCGCCGGCTTGCGTTCGATCCAGGCGCCGTCACCGGCGAGCTCGACGGCGTCGACGGTGGCCCGGTCGAGTTCATCGAGGCAGCGACGCTCGGTGTCGGTGAGCGGGTCCATCGAGCCGCCGCTGGACTCCATGCCGTGGCTGCCGATCACGTGGAGCTCTGGTCCGAAGCCGAATTGTGCCAGACCGCCCAGCGAGCGACCCGACACGATCGCGACGTGGATGGACGAGTCGTCGGTCAACGAGTGCAGCGCCTCCGCGACGCCGTCGAGCAGGGATGCGTCATCCGCGTGGTCGACGAGCGGGGCCAGGACGCCGTCGACGTCGAGGCCGATCAACAGCGGGCGCGGCAGGCGAACAACAAGCGACGCCACATCGGCGGGATCGTCGAACTGAATCACGTGCCACCGCCACGAGTGGTGGCCGCCAGCTGCGTCAAGAACCGGTCTGCCCAGCCCTGCACGTCGCTCTTGCGGATCTGGTCGCGCAGGCCCGCCATGCGCTCGCGTCGCTCGTGGCGGTGCATCTCGACGGCGGTCACGATCGCCTGCTGCAGGGCGCGGTCGTCGTGCGGGTTGACGAGCACGGCGTCGGTCAACTCGTGCGCGGCGCCAGCGAACTCCGACAGCACCAGCACGCCGTCACCGTCGATGTGCGAGGCGGCGTACTCCTTCGCCACCAGGTTCATCCCGTCGCGAAACGGCGTCACGAGCATCACGTCGCCGGCGCGGTAGAGCGCGATCAGCTCGTCGAACGGCAGCGTCTGGTACAGATAGTGCACCACGGGCAGGCCGATGCGGCTGTACCGGCCGTTGATCTCGCCGACGAGGCGCTCGACCTCGTGGCGCTCGTCCTGGTAGTGCTCGACGGCCTCGCGGGTCGGCGTGGCGACCTGCACCATCACATGACGTTCGGGATCGAGCTCCCCGGACTCGAGGAGGGCGGCAAACGCCTTGAGGCGAAGTCCGATGCCCTTGGTGTAGTCGAGGCGATCGACACCGAGCAGGATCACCTCCGGGTCGCCGAGCCGGGCGCGGATCTGGCTCATCCGCTGCCGGGTGGCGCGCCCGGCAGCCACTTCCTCGACGTCGGTCACGTCAATCGAGATCGGGAACGCTCCGATGTGGATGCGTCGATCGGGGTGGACGATCGCGCCGTCGTGAGTCTCGAGGCAGATCAGCTCCTGCGCCGCTGCAGCGAAGTTGGCCGCGTCCTTCGGCCGTTGGAATCCGACAAGGTCGCAGCCCAGCAGCCCCTCGACGATCTCGGTGCGCCAGGGAAGTCGCGAGAAGAGCTCGTACGGAGGGAACGGGATGTGGAGGAAGAAGCCGATCGTGACGTCGGAGCGACGCTCTCGCAGCAGCTGCGGCACGAGTTGGAGCTGATAGTCGTGGATCCACACGATCGCGTCGGGCGGAGCAACCTCGGCGAGCGCCGCTGCGAAGCGTTGGTTGACGGCCCGGTAGGAGTCCCACTGTTCGCTCGAGTACGTCGACTCGCGTAGTGCGTCGTGATACAGCGGCCACAGGCCGTCGTTCGAGAACCCCTCGTAGTACAGCTCGATCTCATGGGTGCTGATCGCCACCGGGTGGAGTTCGACGCCTTCGAGATCGAAGGGCTCGGTGTCGTCGTCGGGTGTCCCGGTCCAGCCGACCCAGATGCCGCCGCTGTCGCGCAGCATGGGAAGCAGCGCGCGCACCAGCCCGCCGGGGCTCGGCAACCAACCATCGTCCGTGCGCATCACCGGCAGGCGGTTGGCCGCCACGACGATCGGACGATCACGCGACGCCGCACCGCGATCGATTTCGATGTCGAGTGGGTTCATCGGATGCGGTCGAGGGCCTGCTCGAGATCGGCGACCAGGTCGGCGGCGTCCTCGATACCGACCGACAGACGTACCAGGTTGTCGGGGACTTCGAGCGGCGAGCCCGCAGCCGACGCGTGCGTCATGGCACCGGGGTGCTCGATCAGGCTCTCGACCGCACCGAGCGACTCGGCCAGCGTGAACACCTCGGTGGAGTCGGCAACGGTCATCGCAGCAGACATGCCCGCTTTCACCGTGAACGACACCATGCCGCCGAAGTCACGCATCTGTTTCGCGGCGGCGGCGTGGCCAGGGTGGTCCGGCAGTTGCGGGTACAGCACGCGATCCACGGCCGGATGGCCGACGAGCAGATCGACGACGGCGCGGGCGTTCTCGCAGTGCCGGTCCATCCGCACTGCCAGCGTCTTGACGCCGCGTAGCACCAGGTAGCAGTCGAACGGGGCCGGCACGGCGCCCGCCGCGTTCTGGGTGAACCGCAATCGTTCGGCGAGGTCGTCGTCGTCGACTGCAACGAATCCACCGATCACGTCGCTGTGCCCGCCCAGGTACTTGGTGGCCGAGTGCACGACGATGTCGGCGCCGAGCGTGAGCGGCTGTTGCAGGTACGGCGTGGCGAAGGTGTTGTCGACGACGGTGATCGCACCCCGTTCGGATGCGATCGCAGCGATCGCCTCGATGTCGAAGCACGTCAGCAACGGATTGGTCGGCGTCTCCAGCCACACCATGCCCACGTCGTCGGGCCACTCGTTGCGCAACGCATCGAGGTCGGTGAGGTCGACCGCGCTCCACGGGAACCCGAGCGGACCCCAGACCTTGGAGATCAGCCGGAACGTTCCGCCGTAGGCGTCGTTGCCGAGCAGGATCCGTTGGCCAGGGCGCAGGAGGCGAAGGATGTTGTCCTCGGCGGCGAGACCGCTGGCGAACGCGAGGCCGTGCGACGCCTCCTCGAGTGACGCGACCTGAGCTTCGAGCGCCGATCGGGTGGGGTTGCCCGAGCGGGCGTACTCGAACCCCTTGTGGCCGCCGACACCCTCCTGGGCGAAGGTGGTCGACAACGAGATCGGGGTGACGACGGCACCGGTGGACGGATCGGGGTCCTGTCCGGCGTGGATCGCGCGGGTCGAGAATCCCTGACGCGTCGTTTCGTCGTCGAGGTCACCCATCGCTGGTCACCGTCGAGGAGGTGGCGTCGAGCGCGGCGTCGGCGACGGCGCCGAAGTAGGCGAGGACGTCGGTGCGGGTGAGCACGCTGAGGGGTCGCCCACCCGACAGCACGAGCAGGGCAGGAGCGGTCTCGAGCATCGCCACGGCGAGCTCGACCTTCTGGCCGACACCGATGGTGGGCAGCTTCGGTCCCATCACCTTCTCGACCGGTGTCGACATGACGCCCGGGTCGCGGTGGATCGCCTCCATCAGTTCGAGTTCGTCGATCGAGCCCGACACCTCGGCCGCAGCGAAGGGCGGGGTGTTCTTGCACACCGGGAGCTGGCTGACCCCGGTCGAGCGCATGAGCTCGATCGCCTCGGACACCGGCTGGTGCGGGTTGACGTAGAGCAGGTTTTCGATCGATGCGTTGCGGGTGTCGAGCACGGCGGCGACGCACTGGTCGCACTGACGCAGGAAGCCGAAGTTGGCCATCCAGTCGTCGTCGAACAGCCGCGAGAGGTAGCCGCGACCGGTGTCGGGGTTGAACACGACCACGACGTCGTCGGGTCCGGCCGCCTTGGCGACCTTGATCGCTGCAGCAACGGCCATGCCGCCGGAGCCGCCGATCAGGATGCCCTCTCGCTGGCTGACGTAGCGGGCGGTAAGGAAGCTCTCCTCGTCGCTGATCGGGATGATGTCGTCGAGGAGGTCCGGCTCCCAGGCGGCAGGGAAGAAGTCTTCGCCGACGCCTTCGACCAGGTACGGCCGGCCGGATCCGCCGGAGAACACCGAGCCCTCGGGATCGGCGGCGATGATCTTGATGTCGGGGTTCATCGACTTGAGGTAGCGGGCGACGCCGGTGATCGAGCCGCACGTGCCGGCACCGGCGATGAAGTGCGTGATGCGGCCGGCCGTCTGGCGCCAGATCTCCGGTCCGGTGGTCTGCACGTGCGCTTCCGGATTGTGCGGGTTCTGGTACTGGTTCGGCCGGAACGCGCCGAGTTCGTTCGTGAGCCGTTCGGCGACGCTGTAGTAACTCTGCGGGTCGCTGGGTTCGACGGCAACGGGGCACACGACCACTTCGGCGCCGTAGGCCCGCAGCAGCGAGACCTTCTCGGGCGCCACCTTGTCGGTCATCACGAACACGCACGAGTACCCCCGCTGGGCGGCCACGATGGCGAGGCCCACGCCGGTGTTGCCGCTCGTCGGCTCGACGATGGTGCCTCCGGGTTGGAGGAGTCCCTCGCGCTCGGCGGCCAGGATCATCTCCAACGCAGGCCGGTCCTTCGCAGATCCGCCCGGGTTCGTCGCCTCGTTCTTCATCGCGAACACGCATTCGATGTCTTCGAGTTCGCTGAGCCGTTTGAGACGGATCAGCGGGGTCTCGCCGATCGTGTCGATCACCGAATCGACGATCTCGGTACCGGCAAGGCGAGGGTCTGGCCCGTCGTCGCTCATGTGCTCGACAGTACCCGTGATGCCGACTCGAGGAAACTGCGCAGGGCTGCCGAGTGATCGATGTTCACCCGAGGACTCGACTGGCGAGCCGCTCGCCGATCCCCGGCTCGGGTGGCTCGAAGCCGTCGGGAAGCAACTCGGGATGGTGTACGTCCAGATGGGCGATCAGTTCGCCGGCCGATGGGTTGACGAAGCCCCGGTCGCCGACCACCACGGTCGGCACGGTCTCGTTGCCGTTCGCGTGGCTGCGCACGATGGCAGCGGCGTCCGGGTCGTCCCAGATGTTGTGTTCGACCCGCTCGATGCCGAGCCGATCGAGCGAACGGCGCAGCATCATGCAGAACCCGCAGCCGGGTCGCCAGTACAGCTCGACTCGAGGTGCGGTGGCGCGGTCAGCGGAGAACGTGTCGTCGGCCATGTCGGGTGCAACGACCGCACCGGGGATGTATTCCCTCGGCTCCCGGCGTTCGCGTCGTTGTGCGAGAATTCGGGAACCGATCGGGTGCTGGAAACGTCCAAACGTTGGGCCGACAGCCGATCGGCGGCGAAAGGGGATGCGATGACCATCGAGTTCGATGAGCTGCGACCGAACACTCACGGGTCGAACGACGACGAGCGTCGACGCCGGCGACGCCGAATGGTGGCCGGGGTGGGTGCGGCGATGCTCGTCGCCGCGGCGGCTGGTGCGGGCTACGGGATCGGTCGCGGTGTCGACCGCGACTCGGTCGCTGAGCCTGCCATCGCCACTGGTGGGGCGGCCGACCAGACGGTCGCGGC
>JBGTCW010000289.1:0-2245 GCA_041748635.1 Ilumatobacteraceae bacterium
CGGATCTTTCGAGCGCTGGCCGACACGACGCGACGCGACATCGTTCGGCGCACACTCGGCGGCGAGGCCTCGGTCTCGGAACTGGCGGGCGCCTACGACATGTCGTTCGCTGCCGTCCAGAAGCAAGTCGCCGTCTTGGAAGGTGCCGGTCTCGTGACCAAACATCCACGCGGTCGTGAGCGGATGGTCCGCGGCGACCTTCACGCCATCCGTCGTGCCCAGGCGCTGCTCGAACGGTACGAGCAGATCTGGCGATCTCGCATCGATCGTCTCGACGAACTTCTCGCCGACACCGGCGAGTGATCCCGAAGACTCAAGAGAAGGAAGAGCCCATGCCCATCACCTCGGTCGAGAAGGATCTCGACGCACTCACCATGACGGTCGTCGCCGACTTCGCCGCCACGCGCGAGCGATTGTGGGAGGCCTACACCGACCCCCGCCAGATCGAGAAGTTCTGGGGTCCCGTCGAGTGGCCGGCCACATTCACCCGCCACGACGTGTTCGTCGGCGGACGGTCCGCGTACTTCATGACCGGACCGGACGGCGGACGCTCCGCCGGCTTCTGGGAGTTCCTTGCCGTCGACGACGGCAAGTTTTTCGAGGTCCGCGACGGATTCGCCGACGATGAGGGCCAGGAAAACCCTGCCATGCCTTCGATGCGGATGACGTTCTCCTTCGAAGACACCAACGACGGCTCACGCCTCGTCACCACGACCCACTTCGGCTCGCTCGATCAACTCGAACAGCTGCTCGACATGGGGATGGAAGAGGGAATGACATCGGCCATGGGCC
The DNA here is from genome assembly GCA_041748635.1 of Ilumatobacteraceae bacterium. GTDB lineage: Bacteria > Actinomycetota > Acidimicrobiia > Acidimicrobiales > Ilumatobacteraceae > Sva-07. Next base: position 793 of record JBGTCW010000289.1, read on the forward strand.
AAGTCGATCACGTGCTTGCCGACCTCGAGTCGTTCGCAGCTGGCCGCGGAACCGAACTGCAGATCCTGTCCGACAACCAGGCGCGCGTCTCGCGCATCATTCGCGGCACCGTCGAGCAGGTGTGGCACGCCCACCACGACCCCACAATGCTGCAGCAGTGGATGCTGGGGCCCGACGGTTGGACCATGCCCGTCTGCGAGACGACGACCGAGGTCGGCGGTGCCTACCGCTACGAGTGGGAACCCGTGGACGCGTCCGAGGACGGCGCGCCCGGACGGTTCGGCTTCGAGGGCGAATTGCTGGAGTTCGACCCACCACACCGTGCGGTCACGACCGAGCGCATGATCGGGATGGAGGGTGAAGGCAACCGGAACGAGATGACCCTCACGCCCTGCCACGAGGGCACGCTGTTGAGCCTCGTCATCACGTTCCCGAGCGCCGAACTTCGCGACATCGTGCTCGAGACTGGCATGGTCGACGGCATGGAGATCGGCTTCGCCCGCCTCGACGGCATGCTCGCATGAGCCCGTTCGCTCACGACCCACCCGCTCCGGATCAGCCGTCGGCCTCGAAGGGGCTGTGGATCACCACGATGTACCCCTCGGCATCGACCATCGTCGCCTCGTGGTGGTGAGCAAGCGGATTCCAGTGCGGTCGCTCGAGGATGGTTGCGCCCGCCGATTCGGCGCGTTCGAACAGTGCATCGAACGCCGACCGATCTGAGGTCTCGAACCACAGCGACACGCCGGCGCCGCGGACGTCGGAGGCGTCGGGCACGAGCAGTCCGTGCTCGTGCGCGTCGAGGCGGTGGAGTTGGAGCACAAGTGCGTCACCGGAGAACAGCATCTCGAACTCGTCACCCCCGTGACCCGACGTCAACCCGAGCACGCCCTGGTACCACCGGCTCGCACCGACCACATCGCTGACCTGCAACATCGGGCGCAGACGCATACCCGCATCGTAGACCGACGTCCGAACGCCGCTGTACAGCGCGACGAGCGCGCCGCCGATCGAGGCGAGGAGATCTCGACCGCGATGGGCCTCGACGAGGTCGCCATCCCGTTCGCCGAGGCTGTCCCGACCCCCGACGGCGCCCCCGCCATCGACCGCCTCGTCGCCTGGAACGGCCGGGACCCGCACCACTGATCCCGACATGGCGACACTGGTACCACTCGTCAGTACTGCCCTGCGGTTGCGGTCGATGAGGTCGAGCCGGTGAAGATCTCGGTCTCGATCGGCCCACCGCTCCATTCCGGTTCCACGCGGCGGAGACGTTCGGCGGTCAGGAACTCGCGCCGCAACGCGTTCTGGGACATCTGAACGATCGTCGACGTGCCGAGCTGCGCTCACTGAGCGCCGCCCAGCAGCGTTGTCTGGATCAAGGGTTCGTATAGCTCACGACTTCCCCGTAGGCCGGGTCCGAGCCGTCAGCGGGGACCACGACGGTCGCGGT
>JBGTCW010000290.1:0-4209 GCA_041748635.1 Ilumatobacteraceae bacterium
GCGAGGCGGTACTCGGCGAGCGTCGCCGCCGGCCAGAGTTGGCGGCCGGTGTCGACGGCGTGACGGGATCGGTCACGCACTCGCAGCAGGCCGGCCCAGTCGCGATCGCTGCACCGGTCGTCGATCATGCGGACCAATCCGTCGAGGTCGGCGCGATGGATCAGCTCGTCGAGCCGATCGTCGGTGATCGAGCCGTGGTCAGACGGTTCGTCGGGCACGATCAGACCAGCGGCCACGGGTAGCGTCGACCGGTCGGATCGGTCGGGAACCGGCGTTGCATCACACACCGGCCGGCCCGTCGCTCCAACGCATCCACCTCGTCGTCGGCGAGGAGCGCGGCGATCTCGATCGGCACCTGCTCGCTGAGAGACCCGACCCGATCGAGCCACTCCTCGGGGATCTCGTCGCCGCCGAACTCCCAGATCACCGTGCGGAGCTTGTCGTCGGCGGCGAAGCACAACCCGTTGTCGATGCCCCAGACGGACGCGGGCTCGCCGTCGCGTTCCGGGATCATCAAGACGTGGCCGCTCTTGCGGTCGGTGTTGTTGGCGAGCACATCGAGCAGCGCCATGGCCCGCAGTCGATCGTGTAGTTCGGGATGCGTCTCGTGGATCGTGAAGTAGTGCTGGCTGTGATCGGCGGTGACGAACCACTGGACCGATCCTTCACCGAGCGGGCCGTCGCGCAGGACCGTCGGCGGAATGACTCCGAGGTGCAGGTACTCGCTCAGGAGGTAGGTGGCGACCTCGCGGCGGTGCAGCCCGGGCTCGAAATCCCACAGTGGGCGCTCGCCGCGCATCGGCTTGTAGATCGCCGGATGCGAACGGCCATCGCACACGACGTGCACGAGGAACGTCGCATTGCTGCTGTACGGCATCCGCCCCTCGATCTCGATCTCGCCGCGCAGCAGATGCGACACGGGGTCTGCGATCTCGTCGACGCGGAGCTCGACGCCGCGTTGCTCGTCCGCCGAGCTGTCGTCGTCGTCGAACTCGTCGTCGTCGAACTCGTCGTCGAATGCGTCATCGAGGTCGTCGAACGACGGGTCGGACATGGTCAGTTCATCCGCGGGCAGTCGTGGCCATCGGGATCCATCGGGAACGCGCACCACTGGCAGGCGGGCCGACCGGCCTCCACGATCTGTTCGGCCCGTTCGCAGAATGCCGCTGCCTGGCCGCGGCTCAGATAGAGCCGGATGTGACCACGGTCGTCGTCCTCGATCGGCTCGCCTTCGTCATCGACCTCGCCGACCTCTTCGAGCTGGATGAGGACTCGGTCGTTGGAGCGGTCGTAGCCCAGACCGATCGGGCCGAGTACGAACGCCGGATCGAGTGGCTCGCGCAACTCCAGGGTGCCACCCATCGGACGGTCCTCCGCCGGCGGCAGATCGGCCAGCACTCGCCGCAGGTACTGCACGATCGCCGCGGTCTGCTGCTTCTCGCACTTCACCGTCACCCGCTGGCCGTCGGCGCGCGCCTGGATCAAGAACGTCCGCTCGCCGGGACGCCCGACGGTGCCGACGGTGAACGCCGAGACCTCGTCGAACTCGTAGAAGACGCTCATGCTGCCGCGATCCCGATCACGATGGCTGGAGGTCGGTGAGTGGCCGACCGGTCGAGTTCACGGCGAGCACGACCGGGCCACCGGGCCCGTATCCGATCGCCGTCACGGACGCTGGACTGATCACGATGCGCTGGAACAGATCGATGTGGGTTCCCATCGCATGGGCGACCGCAGCCTTGATCGTGTCGGCGTGCGAGACGCACACGATCGTGCCGCCGGGATGCGCCGCTCGGAGACGGTCGAGCGTGCCGACCATCCGCGTCTGCATCTCGGTGAAGCTCTCACCGTTCGGGAAGCGGAACGTCGAGGGCGCTCGCTGCACGGTCTGCCACTCCGGCAGCTTCATCAGCGTCTTGAGTTCGGCCCCGGTCCAGTCGCCGAAGTCGCACTCGAACAGGCCCCGGTCGATGGTGGTCTTCAGCCCGCGGGTGGTGGCGATCGGCGTGGCCGTTTCCCTGGCGCGCTCGAGCGGCGATGAGTAGATCGCGTCGACCCGCTTCAGCTCACCGATGCGAGCGGCGGCGATGTCTGCCTGTCGTCGGCCCTCGTCGGCGAGGTGAAGACCCTTCGCCCGACCCGGCAACACCTTGCCGGTGGTCGGCGTCTGGCCGTGGCGCACGAGCAGGACGGTGGTGAACGGAGGCGGGGGAGACTTCTTCGTGGTGGCCATGGAGTGCATCCAACCTACTGTCGAGGGCTGTGACTGCGCTCGCCAGGCTGGAACGTGACGTGGTGTCGTGCCGTGCCTGCCCCCGACTGGTTGCGTGGCGCGAGCTGGTCGCTCGGGAGAAGCGGGCGTCGTATCTCGACGAGGAGTACTGGGGGCGACCGATCCCGGGCTTCGGCGATGCCGGTGCGCGCATCGTGGTGCTGGGACTCGCGCCAGCTGCACATGGCGCCAATCGGACCGGCCGGGTATTCACCGGCGACCGGAGTGGCGACTGGCTCTTTCGAGCGATGCACCGCGCCGGGCTCGCCAACCAGCCCGAGTCGGTGTCGGTCGGCGACGGCCTGACGCTGTCGGATGCCTGGGTGACCGCCGCGGTCAAGTGCGCACCGCCTGCGAATCGGCCGCTCCCCGACGAACGCGATGCGTGCGCGCCGTTCCTGGAGCGCGAGTTCGCCGCCCTCCTCGAGGCTCGCGTCGTGGTGTGCCTCGGGCAGTTCGGCTATCAGGCAGCGTGCACGCACTTCGGCGTGCGGCCCCGACCGAAGTTCGGTCACGGCGTCGAAGTCGCCGTGACCGATGGCCCCATGCTGATCTGTTCGTTCCACCCGAGTCAGCAGAACACGTTCACCAAGCGCCTGACCGAGCCGATGCTCGACGCCGTGTTCACCCGAGCCGTGGCGCTCGCGCACCGGTAGCCTCGCGGTGCTGTGATGTCAACTCGATCGACCGCCCGGAACCTCGCCCTCGTCGCCGTGGTCGTGCTCGGCGCGTCGGCGTGTCAGTCGAATCCGAGCGCCGAGCGCGTGGCGGAGGACCTGATCAAGACCCAGACCCAGGGTCATCCCGAGGTCCAGGAGTGCATGCTCGACGCGATCGACGACTACGACCTCAACTCGCTCGGCGACGACGCAAACAGCGACAACACCGAGGTCAGCGGTCCGGCGCTCGCCGAACTCGAGGCGTTCGAGGCCGACCTCGTCGCCTGCGACCCCGACGGCGTCACCCGCACGTCGACCCCCTGACACGTACACGATGTGCCAGGCACATCGTGTACGCCGGCACCGCACACTCAGGCGGGTGGCGGTGCCGCGGCCTTCTTCTTGGGCGGCGGTACGCCGATCGCCGGGGCGGGATCGGCCTCCTTCGGCCAGCGGCGACGACTCACGATCGAGAGCAACCGCAGCAGCCGCATCGCGGTTTCGTCGGTCTGCGCCGGTTTGGCGATGATCGAGCCGTCGGCGATCATCCGCTCGATCACCTGTTCGCCGAGTTCGGTGCGCACGATCGTGAGGGTCCAGTCGTTGTCCTCGCCGATGCCACCCGTCGACACGTCGGCGTGCTCGGCGGCGAAGTCGGGACAGCTGGTGCAGCCCTGACGGGTCCACTGGTGGCACTCCTTGAGGTCGACCTCGTGGTACGAGCCGTCCTTCATCCAGATCTGGAAGACGCCCTTGATGTTCATCTTCACCATGTCCTGCTTCTTGAGGCCGTACTTGGCCTCGAACAGCTCGGTGAAGATGGCGTCGTCGAACGTCTTGGAACACAGCAGGCCGATGTTGAACAGGAACGGCTTGGACACCTTGCCGGCCTTGCGATCCCACATCGTCGGCGGCGACGAGGTCTGGCACCCCATGCCGACGAGGGCGAGCCGTTCGTAGCCTTTCTCTCTCGCTTCGGGCAGTGCGAGCGGGTTGGCGCAGTAGGTGTACCGGCTGCCGGCGGTGGCGAGGATCTCCTCGTTCGTCACGACCACGGCGGGCTTCGCCTTCCACGCATCGTCATCTTCGACGCCACTGACGAGTGCCGCGTCGATGTAATCGTGCTCGCGCAGCCAGATCAGCATCGCCGAGACGAGCCCGCCGTCCTGGCCGATCTTGTGAACCATGTCGTCGCTCGCCCGGGTGAGGTACAGCTGGCGCCAGATGCCGGCCATCTCGTCGGGCTCGCGCACCCGGCCGAACAGGTGCATGTCGGCG
>JBGTCW010000291.1:0-3402 GCA_041748635.1 Ilumatobacteraceae bacterium
TCAGGCGAGGGCCATGAGCGCGATGCCGGCGATCACGCCGAGGATTCCGATCATCTGCCACCAGCGAAGCGTGTCGTCGTCGAACGTCGCGGCCAGCGTCGCCGACACCGCCGGGAACATCGATGCCGAGATCGCCACGGCCGCCAGTGAGTCAGCTTGCTGGGCGCCGAGCGCGAACGCCACGATCGCCAGCGACCCACAGGTTCCGGAGACGAGCATCGGCCCGAGCAGGGGTCGCCGTGGGAGGCGGGGCACACGGCGAGCGGTCGCAAGCGTCAGCATCACACCGAGCGCAACGACTCGTTGCGCGGCTGGTGCCCAGACCCCGCTGTCGCTACCGGCTTCGCCGACGAGTGTGAACGACACGCCGAACAGCAGCGATGCCAGCAACGACAATCCGATTCCTCGACGCAGGGTGCCCTTCAGTGCTGGGGAGTACATCACCACCAACAGACTGGCGATGGCGACCGCGGCTCCTGCGAGCACCGGCCCCGTCAGCGCGTTGCCGCGCAGCAGGTCCCAGGCGAGGGGAACGAAGGCGGCACCGAGCGCGACCAGCGGGCCGGCGACCGCCGCCGACGACGTTGCCATGGCCTCGTAGAGCAGCGCCAACGCGATGCCGACGAGCAGACCGGACGCCGCGCCGAGCCAGACATCGCGCCCTGCGAACACGCTCGGGATCAGCGCGAGCGCGACCAGCGCCGTCAGCGCGCCACCGAGCATCGCCCCGCTGGTCGCCGTGATCGCGTTCGAACGCCGAGTGCCGTAGCGCCCGAGGAAGTCGGAGCACCCGATGAGCACCGAGGCGATGGCGCCGAGAACGATGGGCACGACGGTGACTCAGGTCGTCGTGTCGTCGGAGACGGCGCCGACTGTGAGCCCGCCGGCGAAGCGTTCGGCCCGGCCAGCCGGATCCTGGTGGTAGAACGCTTGCAACTCGGCGTACAGCGCCGGCTCGTGTTCGCGCACGTCGAGCGGACGGTTGAAGAACACCTCCGTGGCGACGGCGAAGAACTCCGCGGGGTTCGTGCCGGCGTAGGGGCGCAGCACCGGCGAACCCTCGGCGCGGACCGAGTCGTAGGCCGCCGTACACACCTCGACCCACCGCTCACGGGCGACGTCGTCGCCGAGCGGAGGCGTGCCGTCGGTGACCCCGTCGAGCATGTCGAGCTGATGAGCGAACTCGTGGTAGACGACGTTCTGCCCGCCGGCCGGGAATCGGGCACCCCGGCGAGCTGCCGCCCACGAAAGCACCACCGGCCCGCGATAGTGGGCCTGACCCGCCAGCGCCTGCGTTCCCGACGATCGCAGGCCGCCGCCGATCGCCCGATCTCCGCGCAGGCGGACCGTCGACGGATGCACGATGACCGATGTGAGCTGCGGATACTCGTCGATCTCGAGGCCGAGCAGCAGCATCGACGCCTGCGCCGAGATCACGACCCTGACCTCGTCGGTGAGTTCGAACCCGTTCGCTGCCTCCCACCGGGTCTGGTGGAAGAACGCTGCGACGAGGAACTCCAGCCGCTCACGTTCGGCCAGGTCGAGCATCCGCCAATGCTCGACGTTGCGCTCGAGAATGTGCTGCCAGGTCGGATCGAACGAGGGCGGCGGCTTCGACAGCCAGCGACGGATGCGACCGATCATCGCCGTCAGCTGACTCCCGAGTGACCGAGTCCGCTGCGAACGGCGGTCGGGATCTGGTCGACACCGCCGAAGTACTCGGCGAGACGGCGCTCTGCGTCGGCCCCGAAGAGGATCTCGGCCACTTCGGCCAGACCGGTGGAGCTCCGGATCTCGTCGTCGTGCACGACGAGATCGATCTTCGATCGGCGGCGCATGAAGTCCTCGAGCCGCGTCACCATCTCGGATTGCGCCGCGGCATGCAGTTCGACTCGGAGATAGTCGGCGGAACCCATCACGTCCTCGGCCATCTGCGGATCTTCCCGGATCGCTTCGAGCATCGAGAACGCCCGCCGCCCGTATCGCCGCCACAACCGATCGGTCAGCGGTTCGGTGGCGGCCTTGGTCCGATACCGGTCGAGCTGCATCAGTCGCGCCTGGCGATAAAACTCCTCGCGCGTGGCGGCGGCCGGCTCGCCGTACCAGTTGCGCAGGTCGGCTTCGAGTGGCACACCGAGCCGTTCGATCTCGGCGGCGACCTCCTCGCCGACATTGATGCAGTCGGTGAGCTTGCCGCCGAACACGGTCACGATCGCCCGCTCGCGGTCGGTCTCGACCGCGTGCTTGCGGCTCAGCTTGGTCCAGTCGACATCGCCCTGGTCACCACTTCCTCGCTCGACGACGAGCGGACGCACGCCGGACCGTTCGGCGATGACATCGGCCTTGCTCAACGGGGCGGCGAGATCGAGTCGGGCATTGATCTGACCGAGGAGGAACTCGATGTCGTCGTCGGTGACCTCGGTGAACGGGGTGTCGACGCGGGTGTCGGTGGTGCCGATCACCGATCGACGACCCATCGGGATGACGTAGAACAGACGCTGCGAGTCGTCGAAGAACGCCAGCACCCGCTGGTGCTCCGTGGTCGTGAGGCGTGGCACGACGAGATGGATGCCCTTGGAGTACACGATGCGGTGCTCCGTGGTGAGACCCCACTGCTGGTTGACCTCGTCGACGAACGGGCCCGCCGCATTGACGATGGTTCGGGCGGTGGTGGTGAACTCGTCACCGGTGTCGACGTCGCGCAGACGCGCGATCCAACGACCGTCGACTCGATCGGCCGAGATCAACTCGACGTAGTTCGACGCGACCGCACCGGCGTCGATGCTGGCGCGGACGAAGGAGAACACGAAACGCGCGTCGTTGTCGACGAGGATGCCGTCGAAGTACTCGATGCCGCCGATCGCGTGCGAGGTGTTGATTGCCGGTTCTTCGCGTTCGATGTGCTTGCGGGCCAACACGCGCGGCCGACGTGTGCCGAACATCCCGATGATCCAGTACCCGAGCGAGCCCAGACCTGCGAACCACGGCTTGTACGGCGACGTCTCGTCGAGCGTTGCGTAGAAGCCGATCTGCGCGATGTTGTCCGGGTAGGCCTTCATGAGGCGGTTACGTGACCGACAGAGCTTCCAGACCAGAAGGAGTTCGTAGTTCTCGAGGTACTTGAAGCCACCCCAGACCAGGTTCGACGAGGCCTGACTGGTGAAGTGAGCGAAGTCGCCTCGGTCGATGATGGCGACCTTGGCCCCCCGCCCGGCCAGCGAGGCCGCAGCCACGGCGCCGTTGATGCCGCCGCCCACGACCAGCGTGTCGAACGTCTCGGTACGAAGACGTTCGAGATGTCGGTCGCGCAAGCTCATGCGGCGGCCACGATCATGATCACCGACACGACGCTGGCGAGGCCGACGGCGACGGGTGTCGCCCACGTCGACCAGGCCGGCCCGC
>JBGTCW010000292.1:0-2062 GCA_041748635.1 Ilumatobacteraceae bacterium
AAGAGGTCGGTCGACCCAAGCGCGAGGTCTATGCCATCGCCGTGGGCCTCGGCGGAGCAGCAGACGCGACTCGAGCGACGCTCGCACCGTCGCGCACGGGACAGATCGATGAGTGAGGTGGATCGATGAGTGAGTACGTCAACGTCGCAGGGTCGGGACCGAGCGCGGCGTTCTTCGATCTCGACCGCACGCTGATCTCGGGATCGTCGGCGTTCACGCTGGCACTGCAGGCGCGTAAGGCAGGGCTGATCCCCAACCTCGAGTTCGCCCGCGACGCTGCCGGTGCGATCTCGTTCCAGTTGTTCGGCGCCGACGACGACACGACCGACGTCGTGCGCGAACGCATCCTCAAGGCGGTTGCCGGCATGCGCCAGAGCGAGCTTCAGGCGCTCAACGTCGAGGTGCTCCCGCGCCTGCTCGCCAAGCTCCGCCCGGAGGCGCGGCGACTTCTCGACCGGCACCGACATGCCGGTCGAGACACGTTCATCGTCTCCGCGGCGCCGCAGGAGATCGTCGAGCCGCTCGCCCATTCGTTCGGCATGACCTCGGGCATCGGCACCCGCAGCCGGGTCGTCGACGGGCGCTACACCGGCGAGCTCGACGGGCCGTTCTGCTACGGACCCGGCAAGGTCGAAGCGATGATCGAGCTCGCGAACTGGAACGGCTACGAACTCGGCCAGTGCTACGCGTACAGCGACTCGGCGAGCGACCTGCCGATGCTCGAGGCGGTCGGACACCCGGTGGCCGTGAACCCGGACGCAAAGCTCGAACGGCACGCCCGCCGCCACGGCTGGCCGATCGTGATCTTCAGCCAGCAGACCAAGTCGGTCGTTCGACGGACCGCAGCGTCGGTCGGCACCGTCGGGATCGCTGGCGCCAGCTTCGCCGCAGGATTCGCCGTCGCCGGTTCACGCGGGGCCAAGCGACGCGGGGGCATCCTCCGCCGCTGACGCGTGCACGACGGCGCCCGTCGGGGTCTGACCCTGGCGTGACGTTCGTCCCGTCGGGGTCTGACCCTGGCGTGACATTCAGTCGGGTGGGCGGGGGAAGAGCGCGAGCTGGCGGCTCTGGGCGACGAGTTTGCCGGTCGAGTCCCAGATCTCGCCTTCCTCGTCGAGCAGGCCGTCGTGGACGAACTTCGACCGGAACCAGCAACGCAACGGGCCGGGAGCGGGCTCGCCTCGGACGTGCACCGTCAATTCGACCGTCGGCACCCACGCCGCCGGCAGGCCACTGTTGAAGATCGGCGGCGGGAACGCATCCGCGACGAGCAGCAGTCCGATCGCGTCGATCGGCTCGGCGTCGGCGAACGCGAACCACCCGCGGATCTCGGCGCTCCCCGAGGGGTTGCCGGTGCGGAAGCCCTCGTCGCCGGGACGAATACGCACGGCGAGTCGACGGAACATCTCGGGCCGGGGCCCGTCGCCCGGCGGAGGCGGCACCTCGCAGTCGTCGTAGTCGGGCAGGTCGACCGGAGCCTCCCGGGTGAGCGACGGGCCGCCGGGTGTCTGGTCACCGAACGTCCCGAGGAGTGCGAGGATCTGTCCCGACTCCATCGTGAGCGCCGCCGACGCCGTCGCGAACCGACGCCCCGAGCGCACGGTCGAGACCTCGATCTCGCACGGTCCAGGAGTTGCGGGGCGCAGGTAATGCGCGGTGAGAGTGACGGGTGGTCGTCCGACGGCCTCGGCCATCGCCCGCCCGGCGATCGCCATCAGGTAGCCGCCGTTGGCGTTGCCGCCGATGTCCCAGCCGATGTTGACCTCGGCCGCGAACCGCGCCACATCGAGGGTGTCGCCGACCGTCTCGGTGACGATGCGCCGGACCGCAGTGGCATCGGCGAAAAATCCAGACATCCCGAGCACGGTACCCAGCGCGGTTCCCCGTGCCCAGGTCTCGCGGGACCGCGCCAGTCCCCCGTAGCCCAGGTCTCGCGAGACCGCGCCAGTCCCCCCGGCACAATCGTCGGTGGCCGAGCGGACCCGAGGCTCTAGCGTGCAGCGGGTGAGCCGGTTCTACCTGACGACGCCGATCTACTACGTGAACGCGGAACCCCACCTCG
>JBGTCW010000293.1:0-1851 GCA_041748635.1 Ilumatobacteraceae bacterium
CGTGGCCCCGCCGACGCTGCTGCCGGCGCTCCAGGAACCCACCCGGACCATCCGCCTCAGCGGCATGCGCGGCACCATCGCCAAGCGCATGCACGAGTCGCTGCAGCAGATGGCCCAGCTGACGCTGTTCATGGACGCCGACCTCGACGCCGTCGTCGACGACCGCGAGCACCGCAAGCAGCACGGAGCGGCACCCAGCTACACCGACTACGTGATCGCCGCCGTCGCCCGGGCGCTCGGCCAACACCCACTCGTCAACTCGCAGATCACCGACGCCGGCGTGGCGCTGCTCCCCACTGCGCACGTCGGCATGGCGGTGGCGCTCGACGACGGCCTCATCGTGCCGGTGATCCGCAACACGGCGTCACGCGATCTGGCGTCGCTCTCGGCTGAGTCGACACGACTGGCCACCGCCGCTCGCAATGGCGCGCTCGAACTCGCCGACCTCGAGGGCGGGACGTTCTCCGTCAGCACGCTCGGCATGTACGGCGTCGACGGGTTCACCCCGTTGATCAACCCTCCGAACACGGCGATCCTCGGCGTAGGGCGACTGCGCGACGACGTGAGCGTCGCCAAGAAGGGCAAGCTTCGCGTCCACAAGCGACTCACCCTGAGCCTCACCTGGGACCATCGAGCGTTCGACGGCGCCCCAGCCGCTGCCTTCTGCAAGACGATCGTCGACCTCCTCGGCGACCCCGAAGCGCTCGACGCGATCTGAACGGAGTACAGCGTGATCGACTACCAGCGACTGTTCCACATCGGCGTGCGGGTGCCCGACCTGGGTGCCGCCATGGACGAGATCGGCGCCAGCATGGGCGTGACGTGGGCCGAGCGGCGCGAGAACCCGGCACAGACCCTGTGGACCCCGACCGGCGGCCTGCAGGAGATCCACCTGAAGTACACCTATTCGGCGCAGGGCCCGCAGCACATCGAGCTCCTCGAAGGGCCGCCCGGCACGTTCTGGGATGGACGCGAGACGCCGGGCGCCCACCACGTCGGCGTGTGGGCCGACGACGTCGCCGCGGAAACGGCGCACCTCGTGTCGCTCGGCTGGACCCTCGTCGGTGCTCAGCACGACCCCGGAGACGGCAACGGTCCCGGCGTCTTCACCTACCTCCAGCCCCCAAGCGGTGGGCTGATCGTCGAACTCGTCGACGCCGCCGTCCTGCCCCACTTCGAGTCCTGGTGGTCCGCCGCCCTCCCCTGACTCACTGCGATGAGCGAGAGGTGCCGTATGCGCAGGCCCGGCTCATCGCAAGCACTCGACCTTGTGCTGCGATGAGCGAGAGGTGCCGTATGTGCGGGTCTGGCTCATCGCAGGGCGCGTGTCAGGTGGCGGCGAGGGCTTGCTCGCGGGCCCAGCGGTAGTCGGACTTGCCGTTCGGTGCGCGGTAGACCTCGTCCACGAACACGACCCGGCGCGGCGCCTTGTAGTCGGCGATCGACGCCTTGATCGTCGAAATGATGTCCGACTCGGACGTCGGCGCACTGACGGAGCACACGAGTACGACCGTCTCGCCGAACCGTTCGTGGGGGACCCCGACCGCGTTGGCGTCGACCACGCTCGGATGCTTGCGGGCAGCGACCTCGACCTCCTCCGGATAGATCTTCTCGCCGCCGGAGTTGATGCACATCGACCCCCGCCCGAGCAGCGTGACGGTGCCGTCCTCGGCGATCGTGGCGAAGTCGCCTGGCACCGTGTAGCGGACGCCATCGATCGTGCGGAACGTGTCGGCGGTCTTCGCCTCGTCGCCCCAGTAGCCGCGCGGCATCGGACCCGTGGCTGCGAGCATGCCCGGGACGTCCGAGCCCCGGGGCAGCACCTGCTCGGTCAGCGGATCGATCGTGACG
>JBGTCW010000294.1:0-13513 GCA_041748635.1 Ilumatobacteraceae bacterium
CGATGTCGATGGCCCGTCGGCGGAGCTCGTCGAGTCGGCACCGTTCGCCGACGTCGGCTGGCGCTCGCGCGACGCTGTGCGCCAGATCGGCCGCGGCAGAGGCGTCGACGATCGCAACACGGAGCGAGCCCGCCTCCCACGCCTGATGCGCCATTGCGAGACGGGCATGCGCTCCGCCCAGGTGTTCTTCGGGAGGCCCCTCGAATCGATGCGCTTCACGAACGCCGCGCACGAAGACGAAGAGTGCCGGGACGTAGATGGCAGTCAAGACCGTCATGCTCACCTCGACCGGCAACGAGATGGGCGTAGCAAGCACACCACCGAAGACCCAAGCGAGCTGGAATCGCGTTTCGTAGCGGGCGCCCGCCCGTCCCAGCAACGCCTCCGGAGCGCGTCGCTGCAGCAATCCGTCGAACGCATTTCGCGCGAGCGTCGTCGACAACCCGACGAGGCCCGACGTGACGATCAACAACGGCACCGACGCGCCGAGGATCCCGATCGAGGTGAAGACGGCGGGAAGGGCGAGCGACAGCCCGATCATCTGTTCCTCGCTCAACCACCGCCGCAACACGGTGGCAGCCGTGTGACCGAGGAACGCGCCGGCGCCATAGGCGGCACCGGCAAGTCCGTACACCAGCGCCGGCTCGGCGGATCGTCGGAGCGTGAAGGCGAGCGTGAAGATGAAGAACCCGACCGCGGCCCTGATCGCCAGCATGCCGATCGAGGAGACCACCACCGTCGGCAGATGGGTCTCGGCGTACTCGACGTCGTCAGGCGTGATCGCGGCGGTCGAGCGCGGTCGCGCCCGCAGCACGCTGGCGCCGGCCACCGCAAACAGCACCGCACCGACTCGCAACGACCACTCGGCACCCGCGACGGCGAACACCCCGGTTGCTGCGGCCACGCCGAGCGAAGCCGTCACGCTGGCGAACCGGGCCAGCCGAGCGTTGGTGGCGACGAGCTCCTCGGGGTCATCGACCAGCGTCTGCACGAGTGTCTGCTTCACGATGCCGGATGCCTTGCTCGCGATCAGGAGCAACAACACCACCGGATAGAACGCGAGTTGCAGCAGCGTCACGGCGAGGATCAGAGAGAAGACGCCGCGCGCCACGAAGAACCCTGCGGCCACAAAGCGTTGCGACCGACGGAAGCGGTCGACCGCCGGTCCGACGAGCGGCGACAGGACCGCCAGCGGCGCCATCGTGATCAGGAGATAGAGCAGCACCTGCTGACGCGACGCGTTCGGGCTGACGTTGAAGAACAGCGATCCTGCGAGGCTGACCGACACGAATGCGTCGCCTGCGGCCGCTAGCCCATGCGCGGTGGCGAGCGGCACGACCGCCCCCCTGCCGATCAAGATCCGGCGCAGGCGGACGTGCGCGGATGCCCGTTCGCACAGGACGGGTTCAGTCTCATCGCGCCCACCGCTGGCGGCCATTCCCCCATCTTGCAACACGCGACACCGCAATGCCCCGATGGGCACGGGTCGGCGGGCTCGGTTGTGCCAGAGTCTCCTGATGCGTTCGGTCGGCGACAGCGCTCCGCGGCGGGCATGACGTTCCCCTCCGATCTCGACATCGCACGGCAAGCGACGCTGCGACCGCTCACCGACATCGCCGCCGACTCCGGTCTCCCACTCGATCTGCTCGAGCCGTACGGCACGGGCGCGGCCAAGATCGACCTGCGAGCGATCGACGCGATGGCCGACCGGGCGCGGGCCAAGTACGTCGTGGTCTCGGCGATCACCCCGACCCCCCTCGGCGAGGGCAAGACGACGGTGGCCGTCGGGCTCAGCCAAGGCTTCAGTCACATCGGTAAGCGGGCCACGCTGGCGATCCGCCAGCCGTCGATGGGGCCGACGTTCGGCATCAAGGGCGGCGCCGCAGGTGGCGGCTACAGCCAGGTGGTGCCGATGGAGTTGCTCAACCTGCACCTCACCGGCGACGTCCATGCGGTGACGGCAGCCACCAACATGTGCGCGGCAGCGCTCGACGCTCACATGTTCCACGGCAATGCATCGGGACTCGATCCGCACCAGGTCAGCTGGCGGCGCTCCATCGACGTGAACGACCGGTCGTTGCGCCATGTGGTCACCGGGCTGGGCACGCACCTCGACGGTGCGCCACGCGAGACCGGTTTCGACATCACCGCGGCCTCCGAAGTGATGGCCACGCTCGCGCTCGCCAGCGACCTGCAGGACCTGCGACGCCGGCTCGGGCGCATGGTCGTCGGCTACACGACGTCGGGCGATCCGGTCACCGCGGACGATGTCCAGGTCGCGGGCGCGATGGCGGTGATCCTGCGCGAGGCGATCAAGCCGAATCTGATGCAGACGCTCGAGAACACACCGGTGCTCGTGCACGCCGGCCCGTTCGGGAACATCGCCACGGGCAACTCGTCGATCGTCGCCGACCTGATCGGCATCCGGATGGGTGACTACCTCGTCACCGAGGCGGGCTTCGGCGCCGACATGGGCGCTGAGCGGTTCTTCAACATCAAGTGCCGCATGTCGGGCCTCACACCCGATGCCGCCGTGCTTGTCGCCACCGTGCGCGGGCTGAAGGCGCACAGCGGCAAGCACCACATCGTCGCCGGCCGCCCACTCCCCGAGCCGCTGCTCGCCGAGAATCCCGACGAGGTCCACGAGGGCGGCGCCAACCTGCGCAAGCAGTTGGAGAACATGCGCATCCACGGCTGCACGCCGGTCGTGGCGATCAACGTGTTCCCCGGCGACCACGCGGCCGACATCGCCGCGATCGAGGAGAACGCCGCCGAGTGCGGTGCGCGTTCCGCGGTGTCGACACATTTCACCGACGGCGGCGCCGGAGCGAAGGAGCTGGCACAGGTGGTCGCCGACGCCGCCGAGGAGCCGAGTGAGTTCGCCGTGCTGTACCCCGACGAGATGTCGCTGCGCGACAAGATCCACACCGTCGCCACCCGCGTGTACGGGGCCGACGGCGTCGACTACACCACGCAGGCGGCCCGACAGATCGACAACTACGAACGCAACGGATTCGGACATCTGCCGGTCTGCATCGCCAAGACCCACCTGTCGATCTCGTCCGATCCCACGCTGCGCGGTGCGCCGACCGGCTGGACGCTTCCGGTGCGAGAAGTCCGTGCGTCGGTCGGTGCCGGGTTCGTGTATCCGATCTGCGGGGCGATGAGCACGATGCCCGGCCTCGGCGCGTCACCCGCGTTGCAGCGCATCGACATCGACGCCGACGGCAACATCGTGGGACTGAGCTGACGGTCAGGACGTGTCGGCATCCGCACCGATCGACGCACTGCGCTCGCTGCACGACGAGCTCTGGGATCCCGCGCGAGAGATGGACCGCTACGCACCGGGCGTGGCGCCGGGTCACGACCTCGCGTCGCTGAACCTGCACTCGGTACGCGAGACGGCGAACGGTGCGTTCCTCGATCTCGGTGACGGCTCGACCCAACGAGCAGTGACGGCGTTGCGGAACGTGCTGGCGTTGCAGTATCCGTTGTCGGATCAACCGTGGAGCGGCACGTTCCCGGTATCAGCCGAGCAGGCAGAGCCGCCCGCTGAGGGCGCCGTCGAGTGGGTGCACTACGACCCGAACTGGCGCCAGTTCCTCGGCGTCACGCTGGCGTTGTGTTCGATCGTCCACGCTTCGGCGTTGCCCGCCGAGGTGACCGCCGGGATCGAGGCGGCGCTGCGGCGGTGCATTGCCGGCGAGCCCGACGACCGAATCCCGCGCTGGTACACCAACCCCAATCTGATGCACGCCTGGCTCCAGGGGCACGTCGCGGCGTTGACCGGCGACGCGGAGCTGCGGGCGGCTGCGCATGCGCGGCTGTCGGTGGCGATGGAGCGCCTCTTGCGCTACGGCGACGTCGACGAATACAACTCGCCCACCTACGACGGCGTCGACCTGCTCGCCATCGGACTCTGGGCGATGCATCCGCCGACGGAGGGATTCGCCGACGCCGCCGCGACCATGTTGCCTCGCATCGGCGAGCGGATCTCGACGCTCTACCACCCTCGCTTCGGCACCTCGTGTGGTCCGTACATTCGTGCCTACGGGCTCGACCCGACGGCGTACGTCTCGCTCTCGGGCCTGCTGTACTCGGTGTGTGGCGAGCAGGCCGACGTCGTGTTGCCGTCACCGATCACCGCGGACACGGTCCACGTGCACGACCTGTACTTCCTGGCCTTGCTCGAACACGTCGCTCCGGCCCTGCGCCCTCACCTGCACCTCTCGGCAGTGACGTCCGAACGCCACCACGTCCAACGCTTCGGCGCCTCCGTCGCCGAGAGCCTGCTGCGACCCGACCTCACCGTCGGCTGGGATCGCGGTCGCCGCCACGACGCATCACTCGATCAGTACGTGCCGTTCAGCGCGCACGTCGCCGAGGTCGACGGGACCACGACAGCGTTCGGCATCATGCTGACGCCCGAGACCGCCTGGGTCGACGTCGAACGCGTCGGCGACCTCGAGTTCCGAGTGAGCGCAACGGGCCGAGACGGAACGGTCGGGTTGCGACTGGTCGGAGCGGCGATGGTCGAAGGCGTCGCCACGGTCGGGCGAGTGGCGATGCGCTTCGACACCGGACCGGCGGAGCTGCTCGACCAGAGCGTCCACGGCAGATCGGAAGTCTCAGTGGCATGGGCCGACGGTTCGATCGTCGCCGAGGTCTCACTGGCAGACTCGGTCAGCGATTGAGCGGACCCTGGCGGCGAGACATCACGGCCGTCGGAGGCGCTCGCGCGAGGCGCGTAGCGGGCGCGACGTGAGACGGATCGCGAACTCGGTGGCGCGGGCGGGCATCGGCACGAACGGGCCCTGCCGACTGAGCGGCACCGCCTCTTCGGTCACAAGGCGATACGCGACGTAGGCCGCGATCAGGCCGTGCGTTGCGACGAGACTCCAGAAGAACGCGGTCTCGCCGGACGCCGCCATGATCGCTGCGGCGACAACGGGTCCCAACACCGCGCCGGTCCCGTTCACCCGCAGCGACGTGCCGCTCGCGCCCATCGCCGTGCCCGGGGCCGATCGGTCCAAGGTGTGCGACAGCAACAACGAATAGAGCGGGAACGTGAGACCACCGAGGACGAACATCACGGGCAACACCGCGGCGTGACGTTCTGGAATCATGGCGAGCAGTGCGGCAACCGACGCTGCGGCGACGGACACCACGAGGATGACGCCGCGACGGGGAACTCGATCCGACGCCCACCCGACCGGCCACTGCAGTGCGAGTGCACCGAGCGATGGCAGCGCCAGGAACGCGGCCGTCGTTCCCGGGCCGAACCCGGCGCGCGTCGCGTACACCGCGCCGAGCCCGAGGAGGATCCCGTGCGACGCTCCGACGAAGAAGGTTCCCACCATCCCGGTCGGCGCAGTGCGGAAGAACTCGCGCAGGCGCATCGGTGGTGAGACGCGCACGGGCGGTGCTTCAGTCGTGGCCGCCAGCGCGATCGGCACGAACGACATCGACACGAGAATCGATGCGACGATGAACAACGTCGCCTCGTTCGGATCACCGGTGGCGACGAGGAGTTGGCCGAGCCCGAGGCCGCCCATCGACGCGATCATGTACACCGCGAGTGTGCGACCGCGCGTCCGCGGCGTCGAGGCGTCGTTCAGCCACGACTCGACCACCACATACAGGCCCGCCATGCAGAACCCGAACACGAATCGGAGCAGACCCCACGCGAGCGGGTTCACCACCACGAAGTGGACGAGCACCACGCACGAGGCGAGCGAGGCGAGGCTCGCGAACACCCGCACGTGACCGACGCCCGACAACCACCTCACCACGAGCACCGGGCCGAGGAGGAAACCGGCGAAGTACGACGCCATCACGACGCCGCTGGTCTGCACGCCGAAGCCCTCCGACACCATCCGCACGCCGAGCACGGCGAGATTCAGGCCGTTGCCGACCATCAGCATCGTGAAGCCGAGGAACAGCGTCCACAATGCGACCCCACCCCGCACAGCCGGGTGGAGGTCGTCCTCGTGATCGAGGTCCGCTTCGATCGTCATCTCGGGCGTCCGCGGAGCCGATCGAGTTGGCGCTTGTCGCGCTTGGTGGGTCGGCCGGCGCCGCGATCACGCTGGAAGACGGCGACGTCGACCTCACGCTCGGGCGGTGGGGGGCTGTGATCGACGAAGCACTCGACCGCAAGGTCGGCGCCGACGCGCTTGACGATCAGCGTGGCGACCTCGAGGACGCGCTCACGGCCGTGCAAGTACGCCTCGACCCGGTCGCCGACCTTCAGCGACGTCGCCGGCTTGGCGGTCTTGCCATTCACCTTGACGTGTCCACCCCGGCACGCGTCGGCAGCATCACTGCGCGTCTTGGTCATCCGCACCGACCACAACCACTGATCCACTCGTGCCGCCTCGATACCCACCAGCCTGCCACGCCATCCGAGCCCCCACACCCCGAAAAATGCGCACCAGTGCGTCAGGGGCGGGCAGATCTGCGCACATTTCCGATGGGGTTGCGGCGCAATTCCGAAACGTGCGCACATCGACCCGCTGATGACGCTGCGACGCACATTTTTCGGATCGGGTGGCGGTGACGGGGGTCAGGCGGGGATCTGTTGGGTGATGCAGTGAATGCCGCCGCCGCCAGCGGCGAGGATCGCGCCGACGTCGAGGGCGATCGGTTCGCGTCCGGGGTACTGCTCGGCGATCAGTGCGACCATGTCCGCGTCGGCGCGGTGGCCGCACGTCGGGATCAGGACGAAGCCGTTGCCGAGGTAGTAGTTGAGGTACGGCACCACCACCCGCTCGGGTCCGTCTCCACGATCGATCTCGGCGAACGGCAGCACGGGCACCGTGACGACGTCGACCGCGCGTCCGCGGGCGTCCAGCGCACCCTGGGCGACACGACGATCGACGTCGAGACGCAGCCAGTCGGCCTCGTCCGGATCGTCGCATCCCTGCAGCACGAGGCGTGCAGGCCCTGCGAACGCAGCGATGTTGTCGACGTGGCCATCGGTGTCGTCGTCGAGCGCCAAGCCGTGGGGCAGCCAGATCGTCCGCTCGGCACCGAGCTCGTCTCGCAGCGTCGACTCGATCTCGACCTGCGTCAAGGTCGGGTTGCGATTGGGATGCATCAGGCACTGGACGGTGGTCGCCAGCGTCCCGTCGCCGTCGCCGGTGATCGAGCCGCCTTCGAAGACCATGTCGACCGAACGGACCGGGTCGCCCCGGTGCTCGGCGAAGCGTTCGGCGGCTGCTGCGTCGTCGCGGTACGGCAGGAACTTCTCGCCCCACGAGTTGAACCGCCAGTCGGTTGCAACGAGATCGCCAACCTCGTCGAACACGTAGATCGGCCCGGAGTCACGGAACCACGAATCGTCGATGGGCTGCTCGATCACCTCGACGCCGGGACCACACCTCGCCGCTGCGCGCTCGGCGGTGCGCGGCGCGGCCAGCATCGTCACCGGCTCGAAACGGGCGATGGCGTTCGCGACCTCGGCGTGCGCGGCCTCGGCGTCGGCGTACAGATCGCCCCACATGTCGGTGCGCGTCGGCCAGCACATCGCGGTGCGCTCGTGCGGCTCCCATTCAGCCGGCAACCGAGTCACGTCGACTGAGTCCGGTGCTGGCCGTCGAGGGTCACGATCGGGTCGTAGAGCTCGGGGCGACGATCGCGGAACAGCCCCCACGCCGCACGCTGGGTTCGCAGCTGCTCGCGATCGAACGACGCGACGAGCACCGCTTCGTCGTCACGGCCGGCCTCGGCAACCTTCGCGCCGGTGTTGTCGGCGATGAACGACGACCCGTAGAACGTGATCTCACAGGTCCGACCGACCTCGTGGCCGATGCGATTCGCTGCCACGACGGGCATCAGATTCGCTCCGGCGTGGCCCTGCATCACGCGCTGCCAGTGCCCGCTCGAGTCCCACGTCGGGTCCGGCGGTTCGCTACCGATCGCGGTCGGGTAGAACAGCACCTCCGCGCCGAGCAGCGCCATCGACCGGGCGCTCTCGGGGAACCACTGGTCCCAGCAGATGCCGACGCCGATCGTGCCGTGCATCGTGTCCCACACCCGAAAGCCGGTGTCACCGGGGCTGAAGTAGTACTTCTCGGTGTAGCCGGGCCCGTCGGGAATGTGACTCTTGCGGTAGTGGCCGAGCACCCGCCCGTCGGCATCGACGATCACGACGGTGTTGAACAGCACCTGACCGGCTCGCTCGTAGATGCTCAGCGGCAGCACCACGCCGAGCTCGGCGGCAACGGCGGCAAAGTGCTCGACCGTCGGATGACCGTCGAGCGGTCGGGCTCGGTCGAGGTGCTCGGGGAGTTGGTCCTTGCAGAAGTACGGCCCCTCGAACAGCTCCGGAATCAGGATGATCCGAGCGCCCTTCATCGCCGCCTCGCGCACCAAACGCTCGGCGACCGCCACGTTCTGATCGACGTCGTCGACCATCGCCATCTGCAACGCTGCGACCCGGAGTTCGCTCATCGCCGTGACGCTACTGCGGAGGCCAGACTCAGTCATCGGTCAGCGCGTCTGCGCGCCGCCATGCTGCTTCGAGACGGTCGAGACGTTCGGTAGCGCTCGATCGGAGCGCCGTGGCGACGTCGGCCACGAGCAGGTCGAGCAGCGCGAGCGTTCCGACGTGACTGTCGAACGGTCCGGCCGAGGCAGCCTCGACGACGAAGCTGTGATCGGCGTGGCGGGCGAGCGGCGACAGCACGCTGTCGGTGATCGCGATGACCTCGACTCCGTGTGAGCGCGCTTCGCTCAGCGCCTCGATCAGCCACCGCTCGTACCGGCGGAGGTCGAGCGCCACCACAGTCGCTCCGACGTCGACGAGTGCCAACGTTCGAACGATGTCGATCGGCGTGCCGTCGAGCAAGCGGCAGCCTGGCCGCAACTGCTCGAGGTCGCCGACGAACTGAATCGCCACGCCGCGGGACGCGACCCCTGACAGCACGAGCACCGGATGGGCAGTGTCGGCGAGAAGCGCCACCGCGGACGCGAGTGTCTCCGTCTCCACGGCGTCGAGCGTCGACTGCACGTTCGAGATCTCCGCTGCCAGGTGTCGGGCGAGGAGCGCCGCTTCCCCGGCCGCCGGCTCGTCGCGGATTCGTTCCGCGGCTGGCCGCAATCGGCCTGCAAGATCACTGCGGATCGACGCCTGCAGTTCCGAGTATCCGTCGAATCCGAGCTTGACCGCGAACCGCACGACAGTCGCCGTCCCCACATCCGCCGCCGCTGCGAACTCAGAGACCGTCCCGAACGCTACGAGTTGCGGACCGGCGAGGATCGTCTCGGCGATGCGGCGCTCGGACGGAGTGAGCTGGTCGGCCCGTTCCCGCAACCGTTGCTCCACTTCCATCGAGCGCCAACCGTAGCGGGCGAGGCGAAGCGCCTGATGATCGACGACGTTCCACTACGCGCTATAGTTGGCACATCTGTTCCAATTCGGTGGCCGAGGAGGCGACGATGACCACGATCACCATCACGAGTGCTCCCACTGTCCACGCCGCGCCGGCGGAGGTCGATGCCACGGGCTGGAAGCGCGAAGCCGAGCCGGGCGTTCATCTCGACGAACAACTCGTGCGGCTCGCCGCACTCGGCGGTCGTGATCTTCCCGTGGAGGTCGATGACGCGATCGTCCGCTTCGCATCTGCGTCACATCGCTCGGGCGCCTTACTCATCCGCAACGCCCCGATCGGTGACCTTCCGCCGACGCCCGCCACCCCGAACTCACCGGTCGACAAGGACGTGGCGACCGAACTCACGCTGCTCACGGTCGCCCGCCGACTCGGTCAGCCGGTCGGCTACGTCCCCGAACACGGCGGACGCATCGTCCAGAACATCGTGCCCACGAGGTCCGACGCCGATCGACAGACCTCGACGTCGTCGCGGTCGAACCTCATGTTCCACACCGAGACCGCGTTCCACCCCTTCCGCCCTCGGTACCTGCTGTTGCTGTGCTTGCGCGGCGACCCCTCGGCACACACCACGCTCGCCTCGGTCCACGAGTTGATCGACCGTCTGCCCGACGCCGTGGTCGATGTGATGTTCCAGCCGCGGTTCCGCACCGCGGTCGATGCCAGCTTCCTCGACGGTCGAGACAACGAACTCGGCGAAGCCCGACCGCTGATCACCGGAACGCGCGACGAGCCCACGTTCATCTTCGACGCCGACCTGACCGTTGGCACCGACGCCGAGGCCGACGACGTCCTCACCCAACTCCGGTTGCTGATCGAGGAAATCTCGACGTCGGTCGTGCTCGAGCCGGGCGACCTCCTGGTCATCGACAACAACATCGCCGTCCACGGCCGTTCGCCGTTCACGGCTCGCTTCGACGGTAACGACCGCTGGCTGCAGCGGGCATTTGTCGTCGCCGACCTCGCGCCGAGCGCCGGCCAACGCAACGGCCGCGTCATCACGACACAGTTCGGCCGCTGACGGCTCACGTACACGATGTGCCTGGCACATCGTGTACACGTTCAGCGTTCGAGGAGCTTGTTGCGGACGATCTCGGCTTCGGGCGTGCTCAGCGGGCGGTTCGTCTTGACCCGGACCGTCACCGTGGGGGTCGACGGCTCGTCGGCCGACACCGATTCGTGGGTCTCGATGTCACGCAGGAAGACGACCCCGGTCAGGCCGACGTCGTTCGAGGCGACCGCCAACCGAGCAACCGCGGACGCTTCATCCGCGCGAGCCCAATCGTCGAGCGGCACCTCGATGTCGCTGACCGCCGGGAGCTGCGACAGGTTCGTGACCGCGTCGATCGAGTGATGGCCGGCGTGCCACGTGGCACCATCGGGCGTGCGCAGTCGGATCGACGCTGACCCGATCAGGTCCACGGTGCCGCGCACCTCGTTTCCGGACACGAGGAGCACCACCTCGTCGCCCACCGCGTATCGGTCTTCGAGCAGCGCACGGGTCCCGCCGAGGAAGTCCTTCACGAAGTCCTGAGCGCTGAGTGCGATCGCCAGGCCGACGAAGCCGGCGCTGGAGATCGCGAAGGCGAGGTTCACGCCCAGGATCTCGAGGGCAGCGAACGTCGCGAACACGAAGATGACGACGGTGACGAGCCGACCGAGCATGCGGGCGACGGCATCGGCCCGCTGACGCTTGCGAACGTCCGCGTGACCGTCGTCGCCGAGTCGGTCGAGCCGCACGCGCCAGCTGCCTTCCGACCGCTGGGCGCGACGCACAGCCCGCCGGGTCAGTTGACGAATCGCTGTCCGAGCGAGCCACGACACAGCGATCGCGACGGGCAACAGGATGACGGCTTCGGACAGCGAAGCGAACCAGGTGAGCATGGAGTTCCTCGTGGTGACAGGGCGCCCGGCGCTCCGCGAACGCAGCGAGCCGAACATTACGGTTGTGTTACGACTCCATCCTGCCATCACCGACGCCGGCTGCAGCGTCGCCCAGGCCCGACGACCTGTGACATCGCTCACGTCGCCGCTGCGCTCAGGGGGTCTCAGGGAGCGGCGATAGCGTGCGCGCGTGTCTCCGGCCCCCCGCCTCGAACCGACGTCGTTGGGATGGCGCGAATGGATCTCGATGCCCGACTGGGGGATCCCCCATCTCAAGGCCAAGATCGACACTGGAGCGCGAACCTCGTCACTGCATGCCTTCGGGTTGGAGTGGTTCGACCACGGCGGCACGCCCTGGGTCCGCTTCGAGATCCACCCCTGGCAGCGCTCGACGGCCGACTCGGTGATCGCTGAAGCCGCCGTCGTCGCCACGCGCGACGTCCGCAGCTCCTCCGGCGAGGTCGAGCACCGGCCCGTCGTGCGCACGGCGCTCGTGCTCGCCGAACGGATGGTGACCGCCGAGGTCACGCTCACCCGACGCGACGAGATGGGATTCCGCATGCTCGTCGGGCGTGAGGCGCTGCGCCGACGGTTCCTCGTCGACCCTGGCGTGTCCTATCTGGGCGGACGACCCGACAAGTCCGTTCGGCGCCGCAACCGGGCGGATGCCAACGTCACCTCCTCGGCATCCTCGATGGTGTCGGCGACGTCCGCCGCGCTCGACGGGCAACCCGGGACACCCTCGTGAAGCTCGCCCTCCTCTCGCGGGCACCCCGCTCGTACAGCACACAGCGCCTGAAGCTCGCCGCACTCGACCGCGGTCACATGTGCAAGGTGCTCGACACGCTGCGATTCGCCATCGACCTGTCCGGCGACGAACCCGATCTGCAGTTCCGCGGCAGGCCGCTGTCGGACTACGACGCGATCGTTCCGCGCATCGGCGCCTCGATCACGTACTTCGGCTCGGCGGTGGTGCGCCAGTTCGAGCAGATGGACGTCTTCACGCCGAACACTGCGAACGGCATCACCAACTCGCGCGACAAACTGCGCGCCATCCAGATCCTGTCCCGTCACGACATCGGCATGCCGAAGACAGCGTTCGTGCGCGACCGCAAGGACGTCCTGCCCGCCATCGACCGCGTCGGTGGCGCACCCGTGGTGATCAAGTTGTTGGAGGGCACGCAGGGCATCGGCGTCATCCTGGCGCCCGATCGCAAGGTCGCCGAGGCGATCATCGAGACGCTGCACAACACCAAACAGAACGTCCTCATCCAGGAGTTCATCGCGGAGAGCAAGGGGCGCGACATTCGTGCACTCGTCGTCGGCGACCGCGTGGTGGCCGCCATGCGACGGACCGCCCAGGGCGACGAGTTCCGTTCGAACGTCCACCGAGGCGGGACGGTCGAGGGCGTGTCCCTCGACGCATCCTACGAGCGGACAGCCGTGCGCGCCGCTCAGATCATGGGCCTCCGAGTCGCCGGCGTCGACATGCTCGAGGGCAACGACGGCCCGCTCGTGATGGAGGTCAACTCCTCGCCGGGACTCGAAGGGATCGAGACGGCGACCGGGCTCGACGTCGCCGGCGCGATCATCGACCACGTCGCGAACCAGGTTGCCTTCCCCGAACTCGACGTGCGCCAGCGGCTCTCGGTGAGCACCGGCTACGGCGTCGCCGAACTGCTGGTGCGAGAGGCGGGCGACTTCGTCGGCAGGACGATCGGTGAGGCAGGACTACGCGACCGCGACATCACCGTGCTGACGTTGCACCGCGACACCGACGTCATCCCGAACCCTCGCGACAACCGAAAACTCGAGGCGAACGATCGACTCCTGTGCTTCGGCAACCTCGAAGAGATGCGCGACATGATCCCCGCCCGGCGTCGTCGGCGCGCCCGTGTCCGCAAGCTCCCCGACCACCCTCTTCCCGACGCGGAGTAGGTCACCCACTACCGTTCGACTCGTGGCTCCCAGCGTCAACCTCGACGACATCCGCGACGCGCGGCGCGTGATCGCCGACGTGGTCAAGCGCACACCGGTGATCACCTCGCTCACGTTGTCCGCCGACATCGGCGGCAGCATCTCGCTCAAGGCCGAGAACCTGCAGCGGACCGGTGCGTTCAAGATCCGCGGGGCGACGAACAAGGTGGCGTCGCTGGGCGCGGCGGCGTCGAGCGGTGTGGTCACCGGCAGCGCTGGCAACCACGCCCAGGCGCTCGCGTTCGCGGCCCGCCACTTCG
>JBGTCW010000295.1:0-3656 GCA_041748635.1 Ilumatobacteraceae bacterium
GTACCGGGTGTGCCCGGCGACGTTCACTGCGTGATCGCCGATGCGCTCGTAGAACCGCGCCACGAGGCCGAGTTGCACGCCGACCTGCAGGTCGATCCGGCTCGACGAATGGCTTTCGAAGATGGCGCCGATGAACTGGCGGTGCAGGTCGTCGAGGTAGGTGTCCATGTCGAACAACGCCGCCGCTCGGGACTCGTCACCGGCCAGATACGCCTCGGTGGTCTCCTTGAACAGCAGCTGGGCCTGATTCCCCATCTTCTGGATGAGTCCACGGAGGTGGCTGTCGAGTTCGTGGCTGTAGATGCGGCGTGCCGCTTTGGCGATGTTGGCGCACAGGTCGGCCGAACGTTCGACGTCGGCGATGATCTTGATCGCCGCCACGAGTTGACGGAGGTCGCTGGCGACCGGCTGCTGCAGGGCGATCAGCCGGAAACACGCTTCCTCGATCTCCCTCGACCGTCGGTCGTACTCGACGTCGCCGAGCACGAGGTATTCCGCACCTTCCAGGTCGGACGACAGCAGGATCTCCGTTGCCCGGGGAACGAGTTCGGTGACCCCGGCCGACAAGCGCGCAATGCCGTCGCGGATCTGTTCGAGTTGTTCGTGGAACTCGGCACGCAGTTCCTCTGGCATCAGCCGAACCTTCCGGTCACGTAACGCTCGGTCCGTTCGTCCGTCGGATTCGAGAAGATCTTGTCGGTGCGGTCGTACTCCACCAGTATGCCGGTGCGGGTGTCGGAGGTCTCGTTGACCTCGACGGAGTAGAACGCAGTCATGTCGCTCACCCGGGCCGCCTGCTGCATGTTGTGGGTCACGATGATGATGGTGTACTCCTCCTTGATCTCGTCCATCAGCTCCTCGATCTTGCCGGTGGCGATCGGGTCGAGGGACGAGCACGGTTCGTCCATGAGGATGACGTCGGGTTGGACGGCGATCGCGCGGGCGATGCAGAGTCGCTGCTGCTGGCCGCCGGACATGCCCATGGCGGAGGACTTGAGGCGGTCCTTCACCTCGTCCCACAGCGCCGCCCGCCTCAGCGACGACTCGACGATCTCATCGAGTTCCGCCTTCTTCTTGATCCCGCTGATCCGGGGGCCGAACGCGAGGTTGTCGTAGATCGACTTCGGAAACGGATTGGGCTTCTGGAACACCATGCCGATCCGGCGACGGACCTCGACGGCGTCGATGCCCGGGCTGTACAGGTCGATGCCGTGGTAGTCGATGCGGCCTTCGACACGGGCGATCTCGATCAGATCGTTCATCCGGTTGAAGCACCGCAACACGGTCGATTTTCCGCAGCCCGACGGTCCGATGAACGCAGTGATCTCGTTCTTGGCGATGTCGAGATTGACGTCGCGGACAGCGAGGAAGTCTCCGTAGAAGACATGGAGGTCGTCAGCGACGAACACCGCCTCTTTCGATGCAGCCGGTGCGTCGACGACGTCTGCCGTCGCCGGCTGGGTGTCGTCCGCGGTGATCTCCACGTCGGTGTCCTTCCTGAGGGCGGTCTGCTGAGAGGGTATCGATGGTCTCGTCATGAGTTCACCATTTTCGTTGATAGCGGTTGCGCAGCCAGATGGCAAAGGCGTTCATGAACAGCAC
Organism: Ilumatobacteraceae bacterium; assembly: GCA_041748635.1. GTDB lineage: Bacteria > Actinomycetota > Acidimicrobiia > Acidimicrobiales > Ilumatobacteraceae > Sva-07. The sequence continues at coordinate 1,603 of JBGTCW010000295.1, forward strand.
GAGCACGAGCAGCACAACCGATGCGGCCGCCGTGAGTTCGCGAAAGTCGGCGCCGGGCTGACGGGCGTAGGAGAAGATGATCACTGGCATGGCGGTGAACGCTTCGCTCAGCTGATCGAAGAAGGACTGGTCGCCGGTCCGGAGCAGACCGGTGGCAGCGCCCACGAGCAGGATCGGGGCGGCCTCGCCGGCCGCTCGGGCCAGCGACAGCACGACGCCGGTCAAGATCCCGGGCGCCGCCGCAGGAAGTACGTGGCTGCGAGTGGTCTCCCAGCGAGTTGCTCCGACACCGAAGGCGCCTTCGCGGACGCTGTACGGAACGGCTCGGAGTGCTTCGGACGCCGTGATGATCACGATGGGCAGCACCAGCGCCGACAGCGCCAGGCCACCGGCCCAGACTGTGCGGCCGAGGCCGAAGAACTGCACGAAGATCGCCAGGCCGAGCAGGCCGTAGACGATCGACGGCACACCGGCGAGGTTGCGCACGTTGAGCCGCGTGAAGGCCGCGAGCTTCGACTTGCCGGCGTACTCCTCGAGGTACACCGCGCAGGCGGTTCCGAGCGGGATCGCCACGACGGCCACCACGAGGGCCAGCTGGATCGTGCCCTTGATGCCCTGCCACACACCGGCCTGTGAGGCATTCGCCGAGTTGAGCGGACCGGTGAGGAAGTCGCCCGGCCGCTCCGACCAGATCGGCCAGCTTCGTCGCAGCAGGTCGACGATGAGCACGGTGAGGATCAGCAGCGAACTCGCCAGGCACAGGATCAGGATGCCTTCGATGATCTTGCCCTTGATGTCGCGGCGTCCGGTTGCGACACCAGCGGTGACGGCCGCGGCAGTCGACCCGCCGACCGATTGGGGAGTGGAGAGTGGCATCAGTACACCTCTCGCAGCTTGTTGACCAACCGGTCACTGGCGAAGTTGAGCAGCAGCGTCATGAAGAACAGCAGCAGACCGATGAAGTACAAGCTCTGGAAAGCGTTGTTGTCGCCCGCCACCTGGTCGCTGCCGAACCCGAGCGCCGCCATGGCGGCGGTCATCGTCTGGCCGGGCTGGAGCGGATCGACGCTGAACAACCCGCCACCCGTCGCACCCGCAGCGATGGCCACCACCATCGTCTCGCCGACGGCTCGCGACACGCCGAGGATCAACGCGGCGATGATGCCGGAGATGGCGGCGGGGAAGACGACCTTGAACGTCGACTGCCATCGGTTGGCACCGAGGCCGTACGACGCTTCGCGGAGTGCGAGCGGGACGGCCGACAACGCGTCCTCGGTGACCGACGCAATGATCGGGATCGTCAGGATGCCGACGCCGATACCCGCGGCAGCGAGCGTGAACGCCATGTTGGCGCCGGAGAACAGGTTCACGACGATGTTCGGGTTGATGTAGGCAATGGCGAAGTAGCCGAGCACCACGCTGGGAACGCCGGCCAGGATCTCGAGGATCGGCTTGACCGTCTTGCGGACCCTCGGGCGGGCGTACTCCGACAAGTAGACCGCTGCGCCGAGGCCGAGTGGTACCGCCACGATCATCGCGATGCTGGTCACGATGAACGTCCCGACGATCAGGGTGCCGATGTCGAAGATCCCGCGACGTGGGAACCATCCGATCGAGAAGAGGGCGCCGAGCCCATCGTCGGTGTCGGCGAGGTCCTGCAGGAAGGCAATAGCGTCGAACAACAAGGTGGCGATGATCGCGAGCGTGACCGCGAACGTCGTGGCGGCCGATGCGACGAAGAAGTACTTCATTGCCTTGTCGACGGCCTTGCGCCTCGGGTCGATGCGGAGATCGGCGGCGGAGCGGATCTCGGTGTTGGAGACAGCCATGCGGTCCTTCACGGTCCTGGAGTGCGTTGTCGGGCAAGGGCGGGGTGTCCGTCGGAACGCAAGCGAGTCGCGTCGACGGCGGAGAAGCTGCGGCGCCGACCCGGTGACGGGTCGGCGCCGAACAGCCTCAGGGGGAACTCAGCCGCCTTGGCGAGTGCCGGTTTCCTTCTCTGCCCAGACCCGCTCGGTCTCGGCGAGCAGCTCGGCGTTCAACTGCACGTAGGG
>JBGTCW010000296.1:0-11155 GCA_041748635.1 Ilumatobacteraceae bacterium
GCGGCGAAGGCGGTCGGCGGTGGAGGAGGCGGCAAGGGCGACATCGCAACCGCCGGCGGCAAGGACGTCGCCGGCATTCCGGCAGCGCTCCAGCACGCTGCCCAGGCCGCCGCACGCCTCGTCGGCCCGACCACATGAGTCGAGCGCCCAGTGTGCGAGCACTGGGCATCGACTTGGGTTCGAAACGGATCGGGATCGCCGTGAGCGACATGTCCGGCACGATCGCATCAGCGCTCAACACGGTCCACCGCTCGTCGTCCCGGCGCCACGACCATGCCGCCATCGCCAAGCTGGTACGCGACGAGGAGGCGGACTGTGTCGTCGTCGGGCTCCCGCTGTCGCTCGACGGCACCCGCGGGCCGGCTGCGCGGTCTGCCGAGACCGAGGCCAAGCAGCTCGCTAGCGTGGTCGGGGTGCCGGTCGAGATGTACGACGAGCGCTTCACCACGGTGACAGCGGAACGCAGCATGCTCGACGCCGGGCTCGATGGTCGTCAACGCCGCAAGCTCGTCGACAAGGTCGCCGCTGCGGTCATGCTGCAGGCGTGGCTCGATCACCGCTCGGCGACCTGGACCGACGGGAGCGGCTCATGACCCAGCTGGACCCGCTGTTGCCCGAGGCGCAAGTCGATCCCGACTCGCGCCCGGCGGTCGACTGGCTCAGCGATCCCTGGGATGTCACCGACGGGACGGGGGCGGTCGAGCGGCTACCGCGCGATCGAGGTCTCGTCAGGTGGGTGATCTGGGCGTCGATGGCGGTGGCGCTGGTGGCGATCCTGGTGGCGGGCGCCGTCGGCTGGTGGTATCTCGGCAAGATCAACCCCGAGGGTGCTGCGGGTGATGTGCGGAGTTTCACCGTCAACGAGGGCGATGATCTCGAATCGATCGCGCAGCGGCTGGCCGATGACGGCTTCGTCTCCGACGCAGACATCTTCGAGTGGTACGTCGAGCGCGAAGGCGGGCTCGAGCCGACGCCGGGTTACTACGAGATCCGCCCGAACGACCACATGGGCAACGTCCTGGGGCGCCTGCGCACCCCGCCGGGCCAGACCTACACGAAGGTCACGTTCCCCGAAGGGTTCACGCTCGAGCAGATGGCCAGCCGGCTCGACACCTCCGTCGACCGGCTCGGTTCCGACGCGTTCCTCGCGGCGGCGACCGACGGCTCGATTCGAGCGTCGTGGCAGCCGTCGGGGGTGACGTCGCTGGAGGGCATGCTGTTCCCCGACACGTACCAGGTGTCGAACGCCGAGAGCGAGGGGCAGGTCATCGAGCGGATGATTGCGCTGATGGAGCGTGTCGGTGACCAGGAAGACATCGTCAACAAGTCGGCGGCGCTCGGCCGGACGGAGTACGAGACGCTGATCATCGCCTCGATGATCGAGCGCGAGGCCCGCGTGCCCGAGGACCGGGCGAGGATCTCCAGGGTCATCCACAACCGTCTCTTCTTCACGGCGGTGAACCCGGACGATCCGTTCCTGCTGCAGATCGACGCCACCGTGCTGTACGGGCGTGACCAGGCAGGCCTCGACCCCGAGATGCCGTTCCGTGAGCTCCGCACGATCGACACGCCATACAACTCCTACCTGCGGCCGGGCTTGCCGCCGACGCCAATCGCCGCACCGGGACGGGCATCGATTCAGGCCGCGCTGAACCCGGCGCCGAACCCGCCAGCCGGCGACCCGATCTGCGCCGAGCTGGCCAATCCCACGCAGTGCTACTACCTCTATTACGTCCTCGCCGACGAGGATGGCTCTCACGTGTTCGCGTCGACGGGCGAGCAGCACGAACGCAACGTGGAGCTGGCCCGCCAGGCCGGCCTGCTGTGACGATTCGGCGCCTCGCGGCGCTGATCGGGTCGCCCGTCGAGCACAGTCTCTCGCCGGTGATCCACCAGGCTGGCTTCGACGCATCGGGCGTCGAGTGGACGTACACCGCGTTCGACGTGGCTGCTGGTGACGCAGCGCAGGCGCTTGCTGCGGTGCGGGTGCTCGGCATTGCAGGGCTCTCGGTGACGATGCCCCACAAACACGACGTCGCCGCTGCCGTCGACCGGCTCGACCCCGCGGCAACCGCCCTGCGCTCGGTGAACACGGTGTCGTGGGACGGCGACGAGCTGGTCGGATCGAGCACCGATGGCGCCGGCTTCGTGGCCTCACTTGTCGAGGACGGCATCGACGTGGCCGGAGCGTCGGTGGCCGTGATCGGTGCTGGCGGCGCCGCCCGCTCGGTGATCGATGCGCTCGGGCGCGCTGGAACGGGTTCAATCCGCGTGATCAATCGAACGGTCGAACACGCGGCGTCGGCGATCCGGCTCGCGCCGGTCGCTGACGTGGGCACGAGCGCCGACATCGCAGGTGCCGACCTGGTCGTGAACGCGACGAGCATCGGCATGGGTGTCGATCCGGCGGCGGCTGGTCCTGGGGACTTCCCGTGCGACCCCGCGCTGCTGCACCCGAGCCAGGTGGTGGTCGACCTCGTCTACCACCCGCTGCAGACCGCCTGGCTGGTCGCCGCCGATCGAGCCGGGGCGCGCGCGGTCGACGGGCTCGGGATGCTGATCCACCAGGCAGCGCTGCAACAGCTGATCTGGCTCGGACAGGCTCCCGACGTCGCGGTGATGCGTCGAGCCGCCGAGGACGCCTTGGCGGGCCGGTAGCCTCGACTCGATGTTGCGGTATCTCACGGCGGGCGAATCCCACGGCCGGGCGCTCGTGGTCGTGATGGAGGGGCTGCCGGCCGGGCTGCCGATCACGGTCGAGCAGATTCAGGACGAGATGGGCCGACGCCGCCTCGGTTACGGCCGCGGACCCCGGCAGCGGTTCGAGGCCGACGAGCTGACGCTGATCGGTGGCGTGCGCCACGGCCGCACGCTCGGTTCCCCCGTGGCGATCGAGATCAAGAACAGCGAGTGGTTCCGCAGCGACAAGTGGCACGAGGAGATGAGCCCGGCGCCCGGCGCGACGGCGAGCCCGCTCACTCAGGTTCGTCCCGGCCATGCCGACCTGGCCGGGATGCAGAAGTACGGCTTCACCGACGCCCGCGACGTCCTCGAACGCGCGAGTGCACGTGAGACGGCTGCTCGGGTCGCTGCGGGCGCCGTCGCGAAGGCACTGCTGTCGCACATCGGCGTCGAGATCATCTCCCACGTGATCCAGATGGGTACGGCTCGGGTCGCCGACGGCGCCGTTCGTCCGACGCCCGACCAACTCGAGCGCGTCGACGACAACCAGGTTCGCTGTTTCGACCTCGACGCCGGCGAAGCGATGATCGCCGAGATCAAGGCGGCCGCCAAAGATGGCGACTCGCTCGGCGGCGTCGTCGAAGTGCTGGGGTTCGGCGTTCCGGTCGGACTCGGCAGCCACGTGCACTGGGACCGCAAGCTCGACTCTCTGCTGGCCCAGGCGATCATGAGCATCCAGGCGGTCAAGGGCGTCGAGATCGGTGACGGCTTCGAGGTCGCCGGACGTCGCGGCAGCGTCGCCCACGACCCGATCTCGTGGGACGCCGATGCCGGCCAGTACCGCCGCGGCAGCACGCTGGCCGGCGGCACCGAAGGGGGCATCTCCAACGGTGAACTGCTGGTGGTCCGGGCGGCGATGAAGCCGCTGGCGACACTGAACGTGCCGACCCTCGAGACGGTCGACACCGTCACGAAGGAGTCGACGGTGTCGTTCAAGGAACGCACCGACGTCACGGCGGTCCCGGCCATGGGCGTGGTCGCCGAGACGATGGTGGCGCTCGTGCTGGCCGCCGAGGCGCAGCGCAAGTTCGGCGGTGACTCCCTGACCGAGTTCGTCCGCAATGCGGAGTCGTTCGCGGCCACGCTGCCGTGACCCATTTGGTGCTGGTCGGGATGATGGGCGTCGGCAAGTCGACGGTCGGCCGTATCGTCGCCGCCGAGCTCGATCGCCCGCTGTTCGATTCCGACGAGATGATCGAGGAGCGCACCGGGCGTACCGTGCGCGAGATCTGGTCGACCGACGGTGAGGCAGCGTTCCGAGCGCTCGAGACCGAGACGTTGCTCGAAGCGCTCGGCGCACCCGAGCCGTCCGTGATCGCGGCGGCCGGAGGCGTCGTGCTGAGCGATCGCAACCGTGAGGCGCTCAGCAGCGCCGACGCCCATGTGGTGTGGCTCCTCGCCGACGTCGACGTCCTCGTCGCACGAGTTCGCAGCGGATCGCATCGACCGCTGCTCGACGACGACCCGGAAGCGACCCTGCGTCGGATGCACTGCGAGCGTGCCGATCTCTACCAGGAGGTCGCCGACGCCATCGTCTCGGTCGACAACCGTTCCGTGTCCGACGTGAGCAAAGCGGTGCTGCGTTGCGTCGTGTGACCGTGCCGCTCGCAGATCGCTCGTACGAGGTGATCGTCGGCGCGGGTGCGGTTGCGGAACTCGACACGCTCCTACCGGCCAATGCGCGTGTCGCTCTGGTCACGCAGGAGGAGATCCCGCTGACGGTGGCGTTGCCGGGGCGTGAGGTCGAGACGTACGTGATCGGGAGTGGCGAAGGCGCGAAGACTCTGTCGACGATCGAGACGCTGATGCGTGGGTTCGCCCGCCAGGGACTGACCCGCCGCGACGTCGTCGTCGGGGTCGGTGGGGGAATGGTCACCGACGTCGCCGGATTCGCAGCGGCGTCCTGGCATCGCGGCACGCCCGTGGTGCATGTGGCGACGACGTTGCTCGGCATGGTCGATGCCGCGATCGGCGGCAAGACCGGAGTGAACCTGCCCGAAGGCAAGAATCTCGTGGGCGCGTTCTGGCAGCCGTCGGGAGTCATCTGCGACCTGGATGCGCTGTCGACGCTGCCGGAGCGTGAAACGCGCTGCGGGCTGGGCGAGATGTCGAAGTACCACTTCCTCACCGGCGACGATCTCTTGGCGCTGACGATGGAGGACCGCATCGCTCGCTGCGTCGAGATCAAGGCCGACGTGGTTGCGTCCGACGAACGCGAGGGAGGTCGACGGGCCCTGCTCAACTACGGCCACACACTCGCCCACGCGCTCGAGACCGCCACCGATCACGACATCGCCCACGGCGAGGCGGTGGCCGTCGGTCTGATATTTGCCGCCGAACTGGCGTGTGAGCTCGGTCGAGTCGACGAGGCCCGGGTCGATGAACACCGGCGAGTGGTGGCGGGGGAGTACGGCCTGCGCATCACACCACCGGAGGGCCCCGCCGTCGACGATCTGATGGTGCTGATGGCACGCGACAAGAAGGCGATCGACGGGCTGACGTTCGTGCTCGACGGCCCCGACGGCCTCGAGGTCGTCGATCACGTCCCCGAGTCGGCCGTTCGCTCGACCCTCGAACGGTTCGTGTCGAGCGATGTCTGACATGTTCGCTCCCATCGACCACCGTCGCCGCGTGGAGATCCTCCAGCGACAGCTCGCTGGCGGGCTGGGCAACGGCTGCGATGCGTTGTTGTTCAACGATCTCGTCGACGTGCGCTGGCTGACCGGCTTCACGGGGTCGAACGGGTGGGCGGTGGTGAGCCGGGATGCGGTGATCCTGGGCACCGACGGTCGCTATGGCGAGCGTGCCCGGGCCGAGACGGCGTCGAGCGGCGCCACCGTGATCGCCGAGACGTCGAGGGTGAAGCTGCACGAACGCCTCGTCGAGTCGCTCGACGCCGCCCGATCTGTCGGCCTCGATCCGACCTCGTCGAGCCACGCCGAATGGCGTCGGTTGTCACAGGACATCGAGCTGGAGCCCACCGACTCGCTCGTCATGCTGCAGCGTCAGATCAAGGATGCGGCCGAAATCGAACGGATGACCGCCGCGGCGGCGGCCGCCGATGCGGCGCTGGTCGAGGTCGAGCCCATGCTGTTCGGCGCGGTCGACACGCCCGTGACCGAAGCCGACATCCGGGACGAACTGGAGTACCGGATGCGTCGTCACGGCGCCGACGACCGCAGTTACGCCACGATCGTGGCGTCGGGTCCCGACCATGCGGCCCGTCCGCACCACGACGCCACGCGTCGCACGGTCGTCGAAGGCGACACGGTGATCATCGACGTCGGCGCGCTCGTCGACGGCTACCACTCCGACATGACCCGTTCCTACGTGATCGGCGAGCCGACGGCACACCAGCGCGAGATCTACGCCCTCGTCGAAGTGGCCCAGCGGGCAGGAATCGATGCGCTGCGCCCCGGCGTCGAGGCCCGAACCGTCGACAGTGCCTGCCGCGATCTGTTCGCCGAGGCGGGCTACGGCGACTGGTATCTGCACGGCACCGGGCACGGGGTCGGCCTCGAGATCCATGAGACGCCGTTCCACTCGCAGGTGTCCGAGGAGGTCCTGGTCGCCGGCAACGTGGTGACCGTCGAGCCGGGGCTCTATCGTGTCGGCTTCGGTGGATTCCGGATCGAGGACCTCCTCGTCGTCACCGAAACCGGCTCGGAGCCGCTCACCCACACCCCGCCGCGCCCGTTCCACTGCTGACGTACGAGATGTGCCAGGCACATCTCGTACGCCGCACTCACAAAGGACCCGAACATGCCACAGATTTCCGTCAACGACTTGAAGAACGGAATCACCCTCGAACTCGACAACGGACTGTTCCAGGTCATCGAGTTCCAGCACGTCAAGCCTGGCAAGGGCGGGGCGTTCGTGCGAACCAAGATCCGTAACGCCCGAACGGGCGCTGTGATCGACAAGACCTTCAACGCGGGCATCAAGGTCGAGCAGGCGATCGTCGATCGCCAGGACATGCAGTTCCTGTACAAGGACGGCGAGGACTACGTGTTCATGAACACCTCCACCTACGACCAGATGAACGTCCCGAGCGCAGCGCTCGGAGAGGCCGCCGACTACCTGACCGAGCAGATGATTGCGCAGATCGCGCAGTACCACGGCGAGATCATCGGCGTCGAGATCGCAGCGTCGGTCGAGCTGACGATCGCACAGACCGAGCCGGGCGTGCAGGGCGACCGTGTGTCGGGCGCCCGCAAGCCGGCGACGCTCGAGACCGGCAAGGTGCTCCAGGTGCCGCTGTTCGTCGAGCCGGGTGACAAGGTCAAGGTCGACACCCGCACCGGCGACTACATCACCCGCGTCTGACGTCAGGATCTCACCCATGGCCGCCATGCCGCGCCCCGACGATCGCTCCGATGCGCGCGAGCGTGCCCTCTATCTGCTGTACGAGGCGTTCTCGAAGGGCATCACGCCCGCCGATGCGCTGGCCTTGCAGGTCCTCGAACCCGACCAGCTCACCGTGCTGCTCGTGACCGGGGTCGGCGAGCACCTCGAGCGACTCGATGCCGCCATCGCGGCGCGAGCCAAGGGCTGGACGCTGGCGCGCATGCCGGTGCTCGATCTCAATGTGTTGCGGCTCGGAGCCTTCGAGCTCGCCCATCGGCCCGATGTCCCGGTGGCGGTCGCGATCGACGAAGCGGTGGAGCTGGCCAAGCGGTTCTCCACCGACGACAGCGGGAAGTTCGTCAACGGCGTGCTGTCCGCGTTGGTGGCCGACCTGCGAGAGTAGGCCGATGTCGGAAACGACGGCGGTTGATTCCGTGCCTGCACAGACAGGCGCCGACGATGTCGAGCACGGTCAGGTGTCGTCGTGGCACCGCATCACACCGCCCACCGCACCACAGGTGTTCCTGGTCGGAGCGCTTGCGATCTGGACGTGGTACTTCACGATCCGGTCACTGAACATCCACCACGCCCTGGGCACCGCCACCTACGACTCGGCGCTCTACGACCAGGGCATGTGGCTCCTGTCGCGCTTCGACGAGCCGTTCGTGACGCTGATGGGTCGCAACCTGTTCGGTGACCACACGTCGTTCGTGCTGTTGATCCTCGTCCCGCTGTACTGGATCGCGCCCGGGGCGTGGATCATGTTCACGGCGCAGTCAGCCGTGATCGCCGCCGGCGCGATCCCGGTGTTCCTGTACGCCCGCCGTCGCCTCGGCTCGGAGTGGTTCGCGCTGGTCGGAGCCGGCACGTATCTGCTGCACCCGGCCGTCGGCTGGACGAACCTCGAGAACTTCCATCCCGACGCCTTTCTCGGCGTGTTCGTCGGCTTCGCGATCTACGCAGCGCTCGAACGGAAGTGGCGGATGTACGCCGTCTTCGTCGTGCTGTCGCTGCTCGTGAAGGAGGACGTGTCGCTGGTGATCGTGCCGCTCGGAATCTGGGTGGCACTGCGGCGCGATCGTCGGATCGGATTGCTCACGATCGCCGGCAGCGTTGCGTTCATGGCGATCGCGATGCTCGTGGTGATGCGCAGCCTGATCGGGGTGCCGACCCGCAACGCGTGGAGGATCCCGTTCGGCGGCGTGCGCGGGTTGATCGACACGACCATCACCAACCCCACACAGCTCGTCGATCACCTTCGCTCCGACGGTCGGCCGTGGTACCTGGTGCAGATGACAGCACCCTTCGCGTGGCTGTTCGCCCGGTTGCCCGACGTGGCGCTGATCAGTGCGCTGGTGCTGTTCACCAACATCCTCAGCACCTTCTGGTACCAGTACCAGATCGACTACCACTACAGCCTGATCGCCGTCCCGGCGCTCGCGATCGGGACCGTGTACGCGATCGGGACGATGAGCGATCGCTCCCGGAAGGTGGCGGTCGGCGGCCTTGCCGTAGCGACCGTGCTGACGGCGTCGCTGTGGGCGCCGATACCGTGGGGTCGCACTCCGATGTACTACGGAGATCCGGACAACGTGTACGCCACCTCGGCTCGCGAGCTGTTCGAGTCGGTCCCCGACGGCGCGGTCGTGTCGGCGTACTACCGGGTCACGCCGCACCTCGCGTACCGCACCGAGATCTACCAGTTCCCCGTCCCATTCCGGGTCACGCTGTACGGCGCCGACACCTCACTCGAGGGCCGACGCCTGCCCGAACGCGCCGAGCGGATCGAGTACGTCATGCTGCCGGCCAGACTCGACGACTCGCTGATCGACGACTGGCTCGCGGTCGACGAGGCGTTCACCGAGATCGCCCGCAACGAGTTCTGGGTCGTCCACGAACGCGATCGCTCTGTCCCTCTGGCTGGCTGACGCGTGAGTAGTCACTACTCACGACAACACCGCCTGGTACTGGCAGAGTTGCCGGAACCATCCGATCGGGAGGAGCCGGGCATGAACGAGCAGGGGAGCGCGCATCGCATGTGGAGGTCGCGATGGGCGGCGATCGGGGCAGCCGTGGCCGTCTCACTCGGTGCCGGCGGCGTCTTCTTCGCCGACGCAGCATCGCCGCCGTCGTCGGTGGTCATGGTGGCCCCCGTTCGCATCCTGGACACTCGCGACCCGGTGAACGTGGGGCTCAACGGCCCGTTCGCGTCCACGATCGGCCAGGACCTCCAGGTGACCGGGCTGATCGCAACCACCGGCGGTCCGGCGACCGTGGTGCCGACGGGAGCGACCGGAGTGATCCTCAACGTCACCGTGGTGGGGCCCACAGCGAGCGGATTCCTCTCCGTGCGACCCGCCGACGCGCCGGGTGCACCTGCAACGTCGAATCTCAATTTCTCGGCGGGCCAACTCGTACCCAACGCCGTAACGGTGCAGCTGCCGACCTCCGGGCCCGATGCCGGCCGGATCGAGATCACCTACAACGCTTTCGGAGTACCCGGCACGACCACCGATGTGCTGATCGACGTGGTCGGCTACACCGTCGGTTCCGCGGGCGTCGGCGGCCTGGTAGCCGCGCTGGAAGCTCGCGTGGCAACGATCGAGGCGACCAACGCGAACTCGCAGGCTGGCCACAGTGCAGGCACCCAGCAGGTCGCCCTCACGTCGGACACCGACGTGGTCGTTCGTTCGGTCACGATCGTGCCGACGGCCAACGGCAAGGTCGTCGCCAACGCGTCGGGGACCATGTCTCGGCTGATTGAACCATTTACACCCCGATGCTCGATCACCACGGGTACGACCGTCGACACGGTCACGGGGCAGCTCATGACCATTACGGGCGCGGGGCTCGGCGACGGATTCCCCTTCGCCATCACACGCGGGTTCGATGTCTCTGAGGGCGTGGCGGTCACCGTGCGATTGGTGTGTGACCGTTTCACCGGTACCGGTCAGATCTCTGCCTCGAGCCTCACAGCGGTCTTCGCGCCGAACTAACGGGAGCGGTTACATCGCGGGTCTGACCCCTGATGTAATCAACGGGGGCCGCGGATGAGTTGGCCGGGGAGTTCGCCGGTGAACTCGTCGTGGTCGACGGTCTGCACGCCGGCGACAAACGTGGCGTCGTAGCCGTCAGCCCGCTGGACGAGCCGGCGGGCGCCAGCAGGCAGGTCGTGGGTCATGCGGGGCGGACCGAACGTGAGGCGGTCGTAGTCGATGACGTTGATGTCGGCGCGGAGACCAGGCAGCAGCGCACCCCGGTCGCCGAGCCCGTACAGCGCTGCGGTTTCGCTGGTCTGGCGGCGGACGACGTGTTCGAGTGCCAGCTTCGGGCCCCGTGAGCGATCGCGGGTCCAGTGGGTGAGCATGAACGTCGGCGTGCCGCCGTCGCAGATGACACCGCAGTGGGCGCCGGCATCGGCCAGCCCCATGCGCGTGCCTGGGTGCTGGTGCGCCTCGTAGGTGAACGACAGGTCGCCGTAGGCGTAGTTGAAGAACGGCGTGAGGATCATCCCGTGGCCGTCGTGGGCGATCAGCTGGTCGACGATCAGCTCGATCGCCGGCGTGCCGGTGCGGACGGCAATCGCAGCGATCGAGTGCTCTGGCGGCGGTTCGTAGTCGATGTTCCCGTCGGCGACCGGCCACCACTGATCGAGCCGTGAGGTGACCACCCGCTCGAACAGGCTGTCGGGGCCGGGCGACTCGGCGAGTCGCGTTCGGAGTTCGGGATCCCGCAGGGCGGCCGCCCGGTCGGCGAGAGGGAGGTCGGCGATCGGCGCGTAGGCCGGGTGGAAGGCGAGCGGGTTGAAACTGCCCTCGAGACACATCAGCAGACCGACGTTGCGTCCGGCGACCTGCGCGACGATCGGGATGCCGTCGGCCTGCGCCTCGTCGAGAAGACGCAGGACGTCGCGCCACAGGTCGGGCGCGTCGTCGGGCTGATTGAGGTTGACGCTGACCGTGCGTCCGGTTCGGCGGGCGAGTTCCTTCATCCACGGCCACTCGTCCCTCGGCACGAGCGCATGATCGGGCGCGAACTGGAACACGCCGTGGCCCGCCCTGGCGAG